>JBEBDF010000027.1:0-25661 GCA_041157105.1 Bacteroidota bacterium
TTTCAACTAGAATATGTTGAACTAATTCGATATTAGAGGCTAACATGTTGAACCTCATTTAAAATATGAGGTCCGATAAACTTGCTTAATGATTGATTCGTAACAATCTCTACCTTTCTGCCGATTATGTCTTCTAAAAAGAAGGACAGATCCATGAAATTATCAAAGCTCTTTTTACTTGGGTCAAAGTCCACTAATAAATCCACATCACTCGATTCATTAATTTTTCCTTTACTAAACGATCCAAAAAATCCCAGTCTAATCACTCCATACGACTTAATCACCTCTCTGTTTTTAGAAAGTACATTCAAAAGTTCTTTTTTTGTACGGATTTTTACCTGGCTCATTACTCTGGCAAATTAGGCATTATATCCCTAGATAACTAAGTAGCCTCGCTAATTATCAAGTTTTAGATTATTCCTCATAATTCATGATAATAAATCCATCATAATCTATTTACCTTGTCCCCATAAACTTATAAAACTATGAAAAAGCTATTTTTTGCCTTTCTTTCCTTTTTTGCGTTCAATGCTTTAGCGCAAGATGGAACCATTTATCCGCTTGAAGCGCCTAAAGAACCTAATGCCATTCCTCTAAATACTGGGTCTGTAAAGGATCAGCCGGCGCCAGAAACGTGGTTCAAACAATGGGGGGACCCTATGGCTAGAAACATTTCGAAGGCAACCTTAACGCCCTTTTTCCCTGAAAAAGGGAAGGCTAATGGGGCCGTTGTCATTGTAGCTCCGGGTGGAGGATATCGTTGGCTTTCGATGGGGAATGAGGGCTGGGAAGTAGCTGAGGCTTTGGCCAAAAAAGGTATCACCGCCTTCGTTCTAAAATACCGACTATTTCCCACAGCTGAAAAGCTAGAAGATTTTACAGCTTGGATGAACCGCCCACGTCCGGCTCCGGCTCCGGCGCCTGCACCAGGTTCGGCTTCACAAAAAACGGATGAGGCTCCTAAAAATACAAATCCAATGACCCAAATGGATTTATCGAATCAGCTTGAAGATGCAGAGGCAGCCTACGCCATGATTGTTAAAAATGCTACAACATGGAGCATTGATACGAAGCGAATCGGAATGATTGGATTTTCTGCCGGAGCAGGTTTAACCATGCATGCTACGCTTAATTCTAAAACCATGAAACTCGCGTTTATTGGCCCCATTTATGGAGGCATGGGCCCCGTGAAAGTTCCAGCAGATGCCCCGCCCATGTTTAATGTGATTGCCTCTGATGACTTTTTGTTCAACTCCCAGTTTGGGGTGATTGACTCATGGTTCAAAGCGAAAAGACCGGTAGAGTTTCATTTATACCAAAACGGTGGACACGGCTTTGGACTTGGTAATCCGAATCGCACGAGCAATAAATGGTTTGATGCGTTTATTCACTGGTTAGAGGTGAATAAGTTTATGTAAAGCAGAAAATGGTAGCCGATCAAAAATCCCACTGAGCCTAATTGCAATTGTTATTACTTATTCCCACCCGAGTGTTTAGATCTAATCGAAACAAACTCTTGATGGGAAATAAATTCCCCATGCGGTTTAAGGTCGCTAATCAATTGATTCAATCTTTCAAAAAGCACTGATTGGCACCCCTTTATGGTATAATTAGGCAATCCAAAGGAATGAATATCAACAAATTCCCAAGGATGAAAATACAAACTTAGAAAGCCTTCTTTTTTCAAGGAATGTAGTGCAAGTTTTAGATATAAAGAATAGGGGAAATTTTTAAAGCTAAGCCAAAAAAGAGGGATTCGACAAAACGTGCTAACTGAAGCAGGTACCCGACAGAGCCCTTCCTCCTGGTAAGGATTTCGGGGTAAATGTAAGTTATTATACCTTCCTGGAATCCAAGTAGGGTGAATGGACGCATCATAGCCATACCCGGCGTTAATGATATCTGCGACCGGAACTTGCTTCATACGGGGCATTCTTAAACCCACCACTTCCTTCTCAATGATTTCGGATAATCGTTCACGCGAACGGCTCAAGTCAGCTGTGGTATAGGAGGAATGATAAAATGTATGAGAGGCAATCTCGTGGATTTGGGATAATTGCCGAATTGCATCAGGATAATGATTCGCAAAATTTGCTGTAGTAAATAACGTTGCTTGGATGTTCGCTTCTAACAAGGTCGGCATTATTTTATCTAAGCCTAATTTGCCCACTTGCATTTGTTGTTCAGGCGAAATAGAAACACCATACTCTAATGGCATGTCGAATTCTTCTACATCAAAGCTCAATAAGATTTTGGGAATCATAAATTTGATCCTTTGATAATATAGTGTGGCCTACTTTTACTTTGGGTAAATAATTTACTCAGGTAAATACCAATAATACCCAGAATCATCAGGTTTAATCCGCCAAAAAAAACAATCGCCGCAATCACAGACGCCCACCCTGGCACTTGGGAGCCTGTATAAAAAGCATGGATAATATAGGGTATTGATAAGGTCGACAACAAAGAGAAAATCATCCCTAGATAGGCGGCAAAATATAAAGGTTTCGTACTAAAAGAAGTAAATCCTTTTAGCCCAAAGCTGATCATCTTTTTAAACGAATACTTGGTCTCCCCGCTAAGCCTTTGCTCAGGTTGGTACTCTAAGCTAATCTGTTTAAACCCAATCCATTTTACTAGGCCTCGATAGAATAAATCATACTCGTTAAATGCTCTCAAATAATCGATTGCTTTGCCACTAATTAATCTAAAATCAGCAGATCCTTGTTCTAATGTTATATCCGATAATTGGTTAAGAAATTGATAAAAAAGATTAGATGCCTTCCTCTTGATAAACCCTGCAGTTTCATTTTCTATACGTATCGTCCGAACAATATCATACCCTTGTTCATATTTATTCAGAAGCTCATTTAGTAAGCTAGGGGGGTGCTGTAAGTCACAATCCATCATAACAACCACATCCGCATTTGTAGAGTCTAATCCTGCTTTGATGGCATTTTGATGGCCAAAATTCCGAGAAAGTTCAAGGTACTTTACTTTAGAATCCCCGTTAGCCAATTCTTTAATTCTCGAAAGCGTATCATCTGTGCTTCCGTCATCCACAAATAAAATCGTGTACCTATAATTTGTGGAACTTAGCACATGCACAATTGCATCATAAATGGGACGAATATTCCCCTCCTCGTTATGAGCTGGTAAAATGATTTCAAGCTTCGTTTGCATGTGGGCTCTTTGTTTCAAAGTTAGAAAAAAGCAATTGGTAGGTAATGATCAACCAGGCCAAAAAACAAGGCAATGCTTTTAAAGAATATCGGATGACATATTCAAGGCGTATATATCTAGGGAAAATATCAGTAGGAGATAAAACCGTAAATACTAAAACAAATAACAGTAAAAAATACATCCACTTGCTATGCGTAGGCGCGTACAAAACATACCAAATAGCAAACCCAACTACGGCAATGACATACGTAGGGGATTCTGCGGAGGTGCTAAAAATAACTACTCCTATTAAGCCTTGTGCTAAATAACTTAATTGAAAAGTAACTTCATGCCATTTTGAGATTCTCACTAAAGGCAAAAGCATTAAAAGGCCTGCAGGAAGAATAAAAAACAAATTAGATAAATCATGCATTCCGCTAACTCTTCTTACGAATCCCATGGCAGAAATGTCTGTCATCCCCATATGTTGGTAGGACGAAACGTTTTGTAAGTTTTTTTCTAGTAAAACATGGTACCAATCAACATAGGATTTTAATATAAATTCAGGACTTGAAATAAGCATGGGTAAACAAAAAAATACGGCTCCCCATAGGAATAATTGGGCTATTAACTTCTTAGGCTCTTTTGTAAAAAAGATAAACAAAATACCCACAATCCCGTATAATTTAATCAAGGTTCCTGCCACGATTAACATCGCTGCCAGGCCTAATTTTTCCTCCTTGATAAACACATAGGTTAAAATAACCCAGCTGCAAAGCATAGGGTTGAATTGTACATTTTGAATCGAAGTCAATGTTTCAATTAAACTAATTAACAGAATGACGTTTTTAGCCCAAGACGTGAGAGGTAATTTCTGAATTGCATAAAATAAAATCCCAGCGTTTACCATTGCCCACAAAGTGACCCCCATATAAGTAGGAAGCAAAGCAAAAGGGGCAATTAAAATACTGAAAAATGGCCCGTAGTGATTTTTATCAGAATATTCTGTTGGGTATAATTGATAAAGGTGTTGCTCATGAACAGAATGCCAAAATACATTTTTGAATATTAAATAATTATTGATGTGCAATTCCCCTCGGCTAATTAATACAAGGACTGCAATGAGGGGTGCTATGAACCATAGAATGGTCACAAAATTTGGCTTTCTACCAAAATCAAAAATATTTTTTCCTGATTCCTGCATATGACAAAGAACAAAGGTATTATTAATATTAATTTAGATTGATTATTTAAGAAAATTTCAGGATAAATAATTCTTATAAACTATGAACAAAGAAGACGTTATCACTTTTTATTTCGAGAATGATGGAGATATTCCGAACAATATTCTCCCGGTAATTATTTACAAAAATGCCCTTCAATACTTAACGGATAAAAATTTTGAATCTATATTTTCACAAAATAGATGGGCAAATAATTGGCAGGACATCATATTAACTGAAGACCATTTTCATAGCAACACGCATGAAGTTTTGGGTCTAAAAAGTGGACAGGCGAGCTTAATGCTAGGGGGAAGAAGAGGCGAAATTGTCAACGTGGAACAAGGGGACGTAATCATCTTACCCGCCGGAGTAGGGCATTTTTCGGTAGACAATTCCACGGATTATCAATTTGTGGGCGGCTATCCGAATGGCGCAGATTGGAACTTAAAGTTCAGTTTGAAAAAGGAAAATAGTGCATCTATTTTGGCAGAAATCGCGAATATTCCGCTTCCAGAGAAAGATCCGATTTTTGGAGAAAATGGGCCGCTATTTGAGTTTTGGCATTAAAAGAAATAGTACAAAGTGAGTCATTTAATGCCTTTAACCAGCGCATTCAAGGTAGAATAAATGATATCCATCGTTTCTGGCCCTATACTCATCCCCGTCAGATATTTACTGTGAGGAATATTCTTACTTGAATCAAAAAAGCTTGGTTTAACGATATAACCTAATGCGTCCTGTGATAAACCTAGGACAAATTTAGGACCCTTGTTGTTCATCAATTTCTTTGTGGCAAGACTTAGCGCTGGACTCGTTTCACCAGGATGAGTAGCAAAATAAGCATCGCCGATACTAAAAACAGCTATCTCCGAACTCACCGTTTTTCCGAAGTTTCTTTTAATGATCCCTGATTTAGACAACATTTGAAAACCTGGATTCGCTAATGGGAAGTCCACTTTAGCAGAAGCAAAACTTAGGTTTTTGCTCGTGTTCTTGCCTTTAGGTAGTTCAAAAACATATTTGCCTAATGACGTTCCATAATACTTTGCTTGATCGTAGGTGTGAGGAACGCCTTCTGGTTGAACCCATCCCCCTATTGCGCCTTGCAGGAACATATTCACCCCACCTTGTGCTGCATCTAAATAGGTGTAATATCCCCAAACATAATCCGAACTTGCCGCCGTGCTAGTGTCGTCCATGATCGTTGGATGGCAGGCAAAATTTGTCAGCGTAGCGATATTCTTTCCCTTCAGGTCGCTGAATTTAATGACGCTTACCGACCTGTCCAGCTCACCAGGCTCTGAAATATTCTTTACCCAATCCTCGCCAAATGAACCATTCCCATAGGATACCGTTACCGGCTTTTTGACATTAAAAGCTTCCTTGATAGCATCTACAGCCCTATTAACAATGAGCTTCATATGTTTATCCACAACGCCAGAATGCGCTAAATCTTTCCCCCAAATCCCCACCACATCCGGGCCAGAATGGGTATGTGTTGAAGACATAATAATGTGCTCAGGATCAATTGAAGGTAGTTCGGATTTAATTCTAGCTCGGATTTCTTGTAATTGAGGATACAATAATCCGATGCAATCGAAGGTAAGTAGCGTGATATTGTTTTTGCTATTACTTAGCACCAAAGCTTTGACATAAAGATTGTCGTGTACGTCAATAAATGGACGATTAGGTTTGCCTCCTGCTAGATATAAAGAATCCTTTTCAGGATTAATGGTTCTTACTGCAGCGCCTGCAAAAAAATCTTGGGCAAAAACTGATAAGTGTGATACAAGTAATATCAATAAAAGCACTGATCTGTTTTTCATGTAAGGATCATATTAGAAGTATAATTTTAGCGAAAAAATTCCTGCCGATAAACCATTTTTCAAACTTTTTAAACTAATTTAAAATTCTAAACCTATTAAAAATGAAAACTAATCTCCATAAATTCATATGGCTGTTTGTGTCTTTGCTGGCTATTCAAGCTCCCAGCTTTGGCCAGAACAAACAGCTAGAGAAGGGGTTTAAATCCATTTTTAACGGGACATCCTTGCAGGGATGGGACGGCGATCCTGCCTACTGGCGGGTAGAAAATGGGAGTATCATTGGCGAAATCACGCCTCAAACCATACTAAAACGGAATACATTTTTAATTTATCGGGATGCCCAACCCGCTGACTTTGAGCTGAAAGCCGAGTTTAAAATTTCAAAAGGGGGCAATACAGGAATTAATTATCGTTCGGAGGAATTGCTACCCGATTTGCCATTTGCGTTAAAAGGATATCAAGCTGATATCGATGGGGAAATCAGATATACGGGCCAAAACTATGAAGAAAGGGGTCGAACAACCTTGGCATATCGAGGCGAAATTGTGTCTGTGAATGAACAAACAGACCCGTCGATGAAAACAAATTTGCGTGCATTTTCGCAAAATAACGCTTGGTTGCCCCGCACAGTTACCGGTTCTTTGGGCAATAAAGATTCGTTGAAAACTAGTATTAAATCAGAAGATTGGAATGAGGTTCATTTAGTTATCAAAGGCAAACGATTACAACATTTTGTAAACGGAATTTTGATGAGTGATGTGACTGATTTAGATCAAGTAAATGGTAAAACCTCTGGCTGGCTAGGTGTGCAAGTACACGTAGGGCCTCCCATGAAAGTAGAGTTTAAAAATATTCGTATCAAAAATTTAAAATAACAATGAACGCAATCCGTAAGTATTTAATCGCCAGTGTCGTGTTACTTAGCCTGGGGAGTTTAGGCTTTAGCCGCTTGTTTAAAATTGAGCCTGCCCGCGTAGAAGGAACTAATCCAAAATTGGATAAAATCCGATTACAACCGGGGTTTAAACTCGAACATTTACTTAGCCCATCAGATGAAAACATTGGATCTTGGGTATCCATGACATTTGATGATAAGGGCAGAATGATTTGCTCCGATCAATATGGCGGTTTGTATCGCTTAACGATTCCTGCGGCTGGAGCAGCAAGCGTGAAGCCACAAATTGAGAAATTAAAATTTGGCAAAGGCGTGGATACTTTAGGTATCGGAAACGCGCACGGTATGCTTTACGCATTCAACAGTTTGTATGTGATGGTAAATGCGCGTGCAACTAAACCGGGGGCGGTTCGTGGCCCTGGTTCTAGCTTTACTCCCAGAGGTAGCGGTTTATATCGCGTGCAAGATTTAGATGGGGATGATCAATTTGACAAAATCACATTGATGAAAGAATTTGTAGGAGAAGGCGAACACGGTCCGCACAGTATTATTCTATCACCTGATAAAAAATCGATTTATTTAATTTCCGGGAATCATACCGATGTCCCTCCAATGGACGCCTATCGCTTGCCTAAAAATTGGCAAGAAGACAATATTTTTCCTTTGATCAAAGATCCACGTGGGCATGCAAACGATCGTTATGCACCAGGTGGTTGGATTGCAAACATTGATCCAGAAGGAAAGAAATGGGAATTAATCAGTGCGGGGTATCGGAATGCATTTGATATTGCCTTTAATGAAACAGGGGATTTATTCGTCTATGATGCGGATATGGAGTGGGATTTTGGTTTACCTTGGTATCGCCCTACGCGTATTTGCCACGTAACCAGTGGTAGTGAGTATGGCTGGAGAACAGGTAATAGTAAATGGTCCACCACCTACCCCGATAACTTGCCTCCTGTGTTAAATATTGGTCAAGGGTCGCCTACGAGTTTATTGTCTTTACGGGATGCTAAATTCCCCGCTAAATACAAGAAATCCCTATTAGCTTTCGACTGGACATTTGGCATCGGACACATCATTAAATTAAAGCCTTCCGGTTCTACGTTTTTAGCTGATCGGGAAGAGTTATTTTCTGGTATTCCGTTGCCTTTAACTGACGGGGTGATAGGCCCAGATGGCAACTTGTATTTCTTGACAGGCGGTCGTCGCCTTGAATCTGATTTATATCGCATAACCTACGTGGGGCCGGAGGAAACTTCCGCTAAAACAATCGTAGGTGCGCCTAATCCGCTGAATGAATTACGCCGCAAAATAGAGCAATTCCATCAAGGTCCTAATCCTGCTGCTGTAGCCATGGCTTGGCCATATTTAAAACACCCAGACCGTTTTATTCGGTATGCAGCACGCATGGCTTTAGAGCACCAGCCTGTTGCGGAGTGGAAAGATAAAGCCCTATCTGAAAAAGATCCGATTGCCGCAACTCAGGCACTTATCGGCCTGATTCGTCATAGCAAGCCCGAGTTTAAATCAGGAATTTACACCGCTTTATTAGCGATTGATAACAAAGCATTGACGGAGTCTCAAACACTAGATGTGTTGCGCGCCTATGAATTAGCGATGTTGCGACTAGGGATGCCTGATGCATCGATGGCCTCTAAAATTATTGCGAAGTTTGATGCCAAATATCCCTCAAATCGCATGAATATGGACCGAGCTTTAAGTCGCCTACTGATTCCATTAGAGGCGCCTAAAGTGATTGAGCGGACCTTAAAAATAATGGAAACAAAGGATACAGCTAGCGCAACGGCATACCGGGTAGAATCTGCCACTTCATCCGCGGATTTAATTATGCGTAACCCGCAATACGGAACGGATATTGCGAAGATGTTAGAGAAAATCCCGCCAGCCCAACAAACCTATATGGCAACGATGTTATCCGCCGCTAAAAATAATTGGACTCCGGAATTACACGAGCGTTATTTCAAGTGGTTTAAAAATTCATTCCAATTTTCTGGCGGACGCAGTTACGTAGGATTCATTGATCGGGCACGTAAATTAGCCTTGAAAAATGTAGCTGAAAATAAGCGTGCATACTATGATAAATTAGGCGGCGCTGATTTATTATCTGCGAATGGAAATGATGTGATGAATGTCGATAGCCCGAAAGGGCCTGGTAAGCAATGGAAACTAGAGGAAGCGGTGGCTTTATTTGACGCTCCATTAACTGACCGTGATTTCAAAAACGGAAAATCGATGTATGCTGCGACCACCTGTATTCGTTGCCACGCTATTGGAAGCGAAGGTGGCGGAAACGTAGGGCCAGATCTAACGAATTTAGGCACGCGATTCTCTAAAAAAGATATGTTAGAGGCCATCATCAATCCTAACAAAACCGTTTCGGATCAATATGCCGCGACGCAATTTATGCTGCGCAATGGAACTTCGGTGATAGGCCGATTAACCAACCAGGATAAAATAGCCTATTACGTTTCTCAAAATCCTTATGCGCCGGATCAGGTGGAGAAGATTTTGAAGAAAAATGTCATTTCGTTGAAGTACTCCCCGGTTTCAAGTATGTTACCCGGTTTAATCAACAGTCTAAACGCCGAAGAATTAAAGGACTTAATGGCCTATTTAATGGCGGGTGGAAGTGAGAGTAATGCTGTATTTAAAAAGAAGTAAGCGCAATAAACATGTCAGATTGGACCGGTAAAATAGCGAATCACAAGCAATTAGGAGGCATCGAAACATCCGTTTTAGATAATGGGGCGGGTAGAGGTGTTCGAATTGCCTGGATTGATACCGGAACGGGTTTCCGATATAAGGTGGTCATTGACCGCGCCATGGACATTGCGGAGGCGTTTTATAACCAACATAGCCTGGCATGGATCAGCCCGGCGGGTATCACGGCCCCTCAGCCTATGTCGAATCATGGGGTTGATTGGCTACGAACTTTTGGTGGGGGACTACTAGCTACCTGTGGACTTGATCATGTAGGCGGGCCCGAGGCTGACGAAACGGGGGACCGAGGAGTTCATGGTCAAATAGGAAATTTGCCAGCTGAAATCGTATCCATTATTCAGCCCGATTTGCGAAGTGGCTCGCTAGATATGTCGATTACGGGGATTATACGCCAACATAAAATTTTTGGGCCCTGTCTCACGCTAAAGCGCACCATTTCAGGTAGATTGGGCGAGGCGACTTTACAAATCCATGACGAAGTAATTAACGAAGGAAATACCGCAGCTCCGCTCATGCTTTTGTACCATTTTAATTTCGGTTGGCCATTGGTAGATGAAGGCACGGATATTATTTGGAAGGGGACGCACCGCGTCGCATCAGATCCCCAGTTATTAGGCGTCAAGGACATTAAGAAGTGCCCCCAGCCTCTCGAGCTTCATCAAGGAAGTGGGGAGTCTGTTATTTACATTGATCCCGAGGCTGATACAGAGCATAAAGTTAATTGCGGACTTTGGAACAAAGAAAGAGAGCTAGGCCTGCGCATCACATTTGATAAGCGTGAATTACCTTGTTTGACGAACTGGCACCATTTTGCTGAACATGAATATGTGACAGGTATTGAACCTGGCACGAACCCGCCCATTGGCCAAAAAGCCGCACGAGAATCAAACACATTAACGAGTCTGGCGCCTAAGGAGAAAAAAGAGATAACATTAACGCTGACTATTTTAGCACCGAATTTACCTAAGTCAAAAAAGGATACAGATTTTTTACATTTAACAAAATGACGACGACATGAGCACTAATGCAGCTAAAGCGCTTGCGCAAGGAAAGGGAATTTTAAGGCTTGCGCCTACTTGGGTACCTAGGTCTTTTTGTGTGCCTGGGAGAAGAATTAAATTACATCCAGATGATTATTACGTCTTGGGCGGCGCCCGTGGTGGAATCGATGAACGTTGGTTATCCTCTACAACTCCGGCAAAAAACGGTCCATTGACTGGTAAAAACGAAGGCTTAAGTGCTGTTGTTTATTCCGAAGGCGGAAAAGAAGAGCAGCTTCTGTTAATCGATGTGATCGAAGAATTGAAAGGCGAAATCATTGGTGATCGTTTATGGAATGAATACAAATCGTGGCCGATGTATTCGAAGTTTTTTGATAACATGGGGCCATTGCCGCACCACATACATCACAATGATGAGCATGCCGCTAAAATAGGCCAATTAGGGAAGCCGGAGGCCTATTATTTCCCGCCGCAATTAAATAACCATGGTGGGGACTTTCCATATACGTTCTTTGGCATTGCTCCTGGTACGACGAAGGAACAAATCAAAGAGTGTTTGATGAACTTCACGAAAGGGGATAACAAAATTACGATGTATTCGCAGGCGTTTCCGTTGATTCCGGGCACTGGTTGGGATGTTCCTCCGGGGATGTTGCACGCACCGGGAAGCATGTGTACCTATGAGCCACAAAAAGCATCCGATGTTTTTGCGATGTATCAGTCGCTGGTTAATGAGGCGGTCATTCCAGAGGAGTTATTGTGGAATGGTACTCCCAAAGAAGACATTGGGAATTATGATCAATTGATGGAGGTCATCGATTGGGAATTAAATACGAACCCGAATTTATTAGAAACGCGTTTTATGCAACCGATTCCTGTGCGGGATGAGGCCGAAATGGCGGCACAAGGATACTCCGAAAAATGGGTATGCTACCGATCAGATGCGTTTAGCGCGAAAGAATTAACGGTATTCCCTGGCCAAACTGTTACCATTACCGATGCCGCAGCCTATGGTTTAATCATGATGCAAGGACATGGTAAAATGGGCGTTTGGGATATCGAGACCCCGGCCATGATTCGGTACGGACAATTGACTAACGATGAATTTTTTGTCACAGAGGCTACTGCAAAAGCCGGAGTTGAAATCACGAATTACTCGTCTACGGACCCGATCGTTATGTTAAAACATTTTGGCCCAGCTAACCCAGATTTAAAATTATAACCTATTTCAAACATGAATACTTCTCCTAAATTACACAATGCAACTTGGCCTGGAATTGTAGGCAAAGGCCCCGATTCTGAGCCCGTTATTTCACTTGATAAAATGCTCGCTATGACAGCTGCCGCGGAAGTCAACGGCACGAAGTTTGATGGCGTGGATATTGGTTTGCTGCCTCCTCACTTTGATATTGAAAGCGGGAAAGAGGGCGCTAAAGCCTTGGCAGATAAAGTGGCCGCTCATGGCTTAGAAATTGGGAGTTTAGTCGCTCCTATTTGGGCAGGAAATGCGATGGGGGATAAAGATGCGCGCGATACTTTTGTGGACATGGTGCGCAAAACGTGTGAAATAGGTGCCGAATTGCGCCATTTAGGCATTCGTCCTAATGGCATCGTTCGAATTGATTCTGCTGCGGGAGTAGCGGATTGGGCGAAGGATCCGAAAGGAAATTCTAAATTGATTGTGGATACGTTCCAAAGAGCCTGTGACGTCGCCGCAGATTTCGGTGAAAGATTAGCTGCCGAAGGAGAAATTTGTTGGGGAGGCATGCACTCGTGGCGCAATATGATTCAGACCTTAGAGTCGGTAGATCGTCCAAACATTGGATTCCAAGCAGACATGTCCCATACCTTACTCTACACGATGGGGTACAATTGCCCGGAAGACCGCATTTTACCTGTGGATTATAACTGGGAGGATCGCGAGGTTTTGAAAGCGTCATTGAAAGAACTGACGGCTGCGCTTCGCCCATGGACCATCGATTTTCACGTAGCCCAAAATGACGGAACCGTGCATGGCACAGGAAGTCATGATAAGACGGGCCGTCACTGCCAAGCGACAGATCCGAATGGCAAATTGAACATCGCTGAAGATGCTGGATTCTGGTTAAGAGATGCAGATGGACAATTAACTAAAGCGTTCAAACATATTTGTTGGGACGGCTGCATGTTCAGCAACTCCGTTATGGAGCAGCAGCAAACCTGGAATGATATTTTAGCGGCCATGATCGGCGTGCGTAAGGCGCATGGTTGGTCATAATAAAACTATAACCTATGAAACAGATTAGAATTGGATTAATTGGCACCGGATTTATGGGTAGAACCCATTCCAACGGATATAACCGTATCCAAAACTTTTTCCCTGAGTTAACCTGCAAGCCTGTTTTGCAAGCGGTCTGCTCGCGCAATGAAGCTAGTGTGAAAGCCTTTGCCGAACAATGGGGATACGCCTCATATGAGACCGATTGGCGGAAATTAATTGCCCGAGATGATATTGATGCGGTGGATATTTGTACACCAAATGATACGCATGCTGAAATCGCGATTGCCGCAGCTGCAGCAGGAAAAATGATTTTATGTGAGAAACCCTTGTCTCGCACCTTAGCGGAGGGAGAGCAAATGGTTGCTGCGATTGAGAAAGCTGGAGTGGCAAATACCGTTTGGTATAATTACCGACGTTTACCTGCGGTTACCTTAGCTAAGCAGATCATCGATTCAGGAAAACTGGGACGCATATTTCACTACCGGGCAAATTTCCTTCAAGATTGGACCATTTCGCCTGATTTACCTCAAGGTGGTGCTGGCACTTGGCGATTGGATGTGGATGCAGCCGGTTCTGGGGTGACGGGGGATTTATTAGCCCACTGTATTGACACGGCCATGTGGTTGAATGGCGGCATTACAGACGTGTCTGCGATGACCGAAACCTTTATTAAAGAACGCGTTCACGTTAGTTCTGGCGCCGTGAAAAAAGTAGGCATTGATGATGCCTGTATTTTCCATTGCCACTTTGATAATGGCTCTTTAGGCCTTTTTGAATCTACTCGATATGCGCGTGGTCACAAGGCCCTGTATACGTTTGAAATCAATGGGGAGCATGCTTCCTTGCGTTGGGATTTACATGATTTAAATCGCTTAGAAATGTTTGATCATGCAGATGATGGATTAACCAGGGGATGGAAGACCATATTAGTGACAGATGGTAACCAGCCATATATGGACAAATGGTGGGTTCCTGGTTTAATTATTGGGTATGAACATAGTTTTGTTCATCAAGCGGCTGACTTTTTAAAAGCATTAGGAGAAAATAAGCCTTGTGCGCCTACTTTCAGAGACGCTCTACAAACACAGCGCGTTTGCGAAGCTGTCATTGAATCAGCCAATTCAAAGTCTTGGAAAGATACTCAAGTTGAATGGCCCTGAGTACTCGCTGAGGGCCATTCAGCTTTTTCCCAAGTAACTATGAGATTTTTTGCCTACTTCTTATCGATTTTACTGTTGTCAAGCAGTTGTAAAAAAAAGGAGGCTGAGATTACACCATCGTCTCCTGATACGATGTATTTCCCCGCTGCTAATTCGTGGGAAACCCTATCTATTTCGAGTTTAGGCTGGAATCAAAATGCGGTTCAACCATTGAAAGATTTCCTGAATCAAAAAGGGACAAAATCTTTTATGGTGCTTGTCAATGGGCGAATCGTGATGGAGGAATATTTTAATGGCCATAATGCTACAACAACTTGGGAGTGGAATAGTGCCGGGAAAACATTAGTTGCTTCTACTATCGGTATTGCACAACAGGAAAATCTTTTGAGTATTAACAAAAAAGTATCTGATTACTTAGGGGCGGGTTGGACAAATATGCCATTGCCAAAAGAGAATTTAATTACAGTGAAAAATTTGCTGAATATGACAGCGGGCAATGATGATACGAAGCAATATATGATCAAAGCAAACTTGAATTATGTGGCAGACGCTGGAACGAGGTGGGCCTACAGTAATATATTTCAAAAATTGACAGACGTAGTAAGCAGCACAACTAATAAGCCCTTTGAGACCTATTTTAATGATAAATTGAAGAATAAAATTGGGATGGAGGGCTATTGGAATTTTGGCCCCATTTTTACCATTTACCAAAGCAATACAAAAAGTATGGCGAGGTTCGGGCTTTTGGCATTAAACAAAGGCAAATGGAACAATGAGCAAATCTTAGACGAAACCTACTTTACCGAGAGTATATCTACCTCACAAAACATCAATCCTTCTTATGGATATTTGTGGTGGTTAAATGGAAAATCGAGTTTTATCATACCTGGAGAACAAAAGGTAAATCAAGGTTTTTTAGTTCCCAATGCCCCCGCTGATATGTATACCGCCATGGGTGCAAAAGACCAACGAATTTATGTCGTCCCCAGCAAAAAAATGGTCATCGTGCGAATGGGTGAAGCGTCCGACCCTACAAATATAAATTTTGCTGTATCAGGATTTGACAATGAACTTTGGGCGAAAGTTAATGGGATGATTAAGTAAATGTTTATTTTGATTCCTAATCATAAAATCAAAAGAATATGAAATTGCTGTATATACTACTTGTTTTTCTTTTTGCATGTAAAGCAAATGATCAAGTCGAAGCTCCTGTCGCAAATAGAATAACTAAAAACATCACCTACAATAATATTAACGTTGATATTATAATTGATAAGCCTGCTATTGCTAATCTAGACGTGCTTATTGTATTTCACGGAACAGTGCAAAATGACAGTGAAATATTAACTGCTGCAAGTACAGCACTTAATAATTTTAAAAGCATTTTAGATAAAAAGAATATGATGATTGTAAGTGTTGCACACCCTCAAGAAAATATACTGTTTGGGGACAACATACAACATGCAGAGGCTGCACTATTATGGGTAAAAAACAAGGCAAGCAAAGAATTAGGAATTACAGTAGGAAAAGTTTTTTTAGCTGGACACTCACAAGGAGGTTATTTAGTTACTCGTTTAAATAGGTTGCATCAAACAAATGGTGTAATTGCTAATTCTCCTGGACCCCTAAATCTAGTTTATAGATGCGCGCTTGAAGAAAATGGCCAAGTTCAATCATCCAGCACCTGTTTAAAATTAAAAAATGTATATGGTTTAACTACAGCCAATTCAAGTAGTTATTTTGAAAGGTCATTACTTAATTTCACAGATGGATTTAAGTCAGATATCTTATTTATTCAAGGACAAGATGACTCGCCTATTCAAATGTATTCTTGGCCAAGTTTTAAGCAAAAAGTAATAAGCTGTACGAATTGTCAGAAAAGTCAATTTGTAGATATACCTGGCGGACATACTGCGTTATTTACAAATACATCAGCAAAAACTGAATTCAATAATTTCATAAATAATAGATGAACTAAAGAACTTACATCACTTTTGATTTCTGCATTTAAGATAAGCCCCAAAATAAGCCCCCGTTATTGAGGGCAATGAATAAAAGAAATAAATAACTAGTTCTGCTGGGAATAAATTAAGGCTGTTGTTAAAAACAAGCTGGCAACAACGGTAGAATAGCTTGCTCTTAGTGATTTTGAATAATAGTATTCGCTTGAACTTGACACTCTTATATTTTCAACTATGCTGCTTACATATAAAATTGAAATACTTATAACTGCCAAACATAAATAAATGAAAACTTCATTATTCATTCTTTTATTATCTTCTGGCATATGTCATTTCAAAAAATAGCTACTTAAAAGAGAGACTTGATTGCGTCTCTAAAAATAAAGGAGAGAAAAATACCAGTAATCCTACGATAACTTCATTTCGGTACTTTTTAAAGAATTGAGATAGGTTTTCTACAAAAAATATAAAAACATATGCCACAAAAGTATAATTTTTTATTTTAAAATTTATATTACTAGCTTAGGTAAAACCCACAATAAAAGAATATTTTTCCCTTCAATCTACATTGATCAATCTACGGATTCAAGATCCTAGGGGTATACTATTATTTGCGCACTTCATTTTAATCCTAGGATTTTATTAAAATTAGCAAAGAAATTTTAAGCGGAACAAAACTTAATTGGCGCTAAAAAATAGAGAATGCGAGAAAACACCCTATTTTTTGAATTCCAAAATATCTGCCGGCTGACATTCTAAAGCTTCGCATATGGCCTCTAATGTACTGAATCTAATTGCTTTTGCTTTTCCTGTTTTTAAAATAGACAAATTCGAAAGTGTAAGTCCGACTTTCTCAGAAAGTTCGTTTAATGACATTTTCCGTTTTGCCATCATTACATCTAGATTGATAATTATGGCCATAAATTAAATCGTTAAGTCGTTTTCGTTTTTCATCTGAAGTGCATTCTGAAAAAGCATCTCAAGGATAGCCGCAAAAATGGACACTACGAGAGGAATACAAGCCACTAAAAAACCATAAATTAATAAGCCTGGAGCATCATCTGCATCAGCAATTGGAAAAAGAAAAGGCACGAAACCCCCCATTAAAAGAATGCCTCCGATTAGTGAAGCTAGTTTTATATTCCGAAAAGCTGTAATTGAAAAAAAAGAAAAACCTAAGTTTTGATCTATCAAGGTTAACAATTTCCAGGATTGCCATAAAACAAAGAAATAGGGTATAGTAGCTGCATAAAGTACCGTAATGATAACCAATATGGACTTAGCTGCCATGGGGAAATCCGTACTTAATCCTTTGTATAAACTAGGGAAAGCAAAAATAGCCATCGCCAAAACGATGAGGGCCATAACTAGTAAAGTGGCCTTAAGTAGGAGAGTAGATCCTTTTTTGAACATTCTGTGTGTGTTTTACCTAGTGATTCTAAGGCAAACATACTATAAATTTATTGATAAACAATAAATTTATATTGAACATTAATCAAAAATGATTAATCCTTGACACATCTAAATCCCGTATGCTGCAAACCAGAGTCTGGGCTCGATTTCATTCTGGCAGCATTTCGGTAACTAGCACAATAGCTATCATGGCACAGGAATGAGCCTCCTCGCAGAACGCGTTTAGGAACTTGGGGTTCATCGGGGTCATAGCTTTTTGGGGGGCCTTTGGGATTCAGGCGAGGACTTTGCTTGTAATAATCAGAACGATACCAATCTGCACACCACTCCCATACATTTCCAGCCATGTCATAGAGTCCATATCCATTCGGTTGAAAGGACTTTACAGGTGACGTTGTTGACTTATATCCATCTAAAGCGAGATCCTCCTGAGGGAAGTTTCCTTGAAAACTGTTGGCTTTAAAGGGGGCGACATTAACAGAGGCCGAGCCCCATGGATAGCGCTCATTTTTTAATCCCCCTCTGCTGGCCCATTCCCATTCTGCCTCCGTGGGTAGTCGCTTCCCCGCCCAATTTGCGTACGCCAAGGCATCGTCATAGGAAACATGTACCACCGGGTGATTGTCCTTTCCTTGGATATTTGATCCTGGACCATGAGGATGTTTCCAATCAGCCCCTCGCCTAAATTCCCACCACTGAGAATAATCATTTAAGTTAACGGGGCTTTGGGTGGGTTTAAAAACCAAGGAACTTGGACTAAGTAAAGAATCAGGTGGTCTGGGTGTGCCTACGGGTATTTGTTTCGAAAGTTCCTCCCAGTCAATCGATTTTTCTGCCGTTGTGATATAGTTTGTTGCCTGCACAAATTTGGCAAAATCAGCATTTGTGACTTCCGTTTCATCCATATAAAATCCTGATAACTGAACAGGGTGTAGTGGATATTCATCAGGCCTCCCCTGATTATCATGGGAACCCATCATAAAAGAGCCAGCAGGAATTCGTTTCATCCCCAGGTAAGAAGAGCTCGTCTTTTTTTGCTTAGAGCCCGGCTGAACTTTGTATCGACTAGGCATGGGGACATGACAGATAGCTACCTGTTGCTGTCCCAGCAAGATAAAGCAGGGCAAAAAGAAAATGAGTAAATACTTCATTTATATCTTATACATTACGAATGCCAACAAATTTATATAAATTTAATCTGTTTAAGCAAAACCTATTGATCACATGAAGAAGACTATATTTAACTTTTTGTTAGGATTCCTTTTATTGCCTTCGACTATCCTCTTTAGTCAGACCAAACAGCCAAGCCGTCCGAATATTATCTTCATCATGTCAGATGACCATGCTTATCAGGCCATTTCAGCTTATGACAAGCGACTTATTTCTACTCCCAATATTGATAAAATCGCTAAAAATGGGGTATTATTTACGAATGCTAGCGTAACAAATTCCATTTGTGCTCCTAGTAGAGCAACCATTTTAACGGGGAAACATTCCCACCTAAATGGGAAAGTGGATAATCATTTTAGCTTTGATACAAGCAATGTTACTTTTCCGCAGCTACTTCAAAAAGGAGGATATCAAACGGCGATGTTTGGTAAACTCCATTTTGGAAATAGCCCTAAAGGATTTGATCAATTTAAAATATTACCAGATCAAGGAAATTATTATAACCCTGATTTTATCACGAAAAATGAAGGAAAAATAAAGGTTACAGGCTATGTAACAGATATTATCACAGACATGACAATAGATTGGTTACAAAAGGAGCGCGATCCTGCGAAACCTTTTATGCTCATGTATTTGCACAAAGCGCCCCACCGTTCCTGGTTAATGGCTGAACGGCATTTGAAGGAAATGACCTCTACTGCCTTCCCTGAACCACCTACATTATTTGATGATTATGCTGGCCGAACTGGCGCTGTAAAAGAGGCGGAAATGAATATCTTAAAACATATGTCTTGGTCAGGAGATAACAAGATCTATCCAAAAACGATGGATTCGCTACATATACCAGAAATAGGTTTTGATAAAAGACGTTTTGAGGCTGAAATGGGTCGATTAAACCCTACCCAAAAAACGCATTTTAATGCCGTTTATGACCTAATCAATGCTGAATTCATCAAAGCATACCCGCGCATGACGGATCAAGATAAAATGCGCTGGAAATACCAACGCTATATGCAAGACTATTTAGGCACCATCAAGGCTGTCGATGAAAATGTGGGTCGCCTTTTAGCTTATTTAGAGGCAAACCATTTATTAGAAAATACTTTATTGGTTTACACGTCTGACCAAGGATTTTACTTGGGTGAACATGGTTGGTTTGATAAACGCTTCATTTATGACGAATCATTCAAGACTCCATTGCTTATATCTTGGCCAAATCAAATTAAAGCAGGTCAAAAATCGGATGCTTTGGTCCAAAACCTTGACTTCGCACAAACCTTCTTAGAGGCGGCAGGTATTCCAGCTCCTGCAGACATGCAAGGCCAAAGTTTGCTCCCTTTGCTGAAGAACCAGGCTTGGGAAAGAGATGCGGTATATTATCATTACTATGAATACCCTGCGGAACACATGGTTAATCGCCATTATGCCGTGATTACAAAAAAATACAAGCTCATCCATTACTATTTTAAAGAGGATGTTTGGGAACTTATTGATCGGGAAAAAGACCCCATGGAGTTAAAAAATGTATACAATGACCCGGCCTATTCAGCAATCAAAAAGACCTTACACAAACAATTAGCTGAATTGCGCGTGAAGTATAAGGACAATTCTGCCTTGAGTCAAAATTACATCGACCGTTTCTTGAAGGATGCTTCAGAAGGCAAAGTATTCGGTGTGCCTAAGGAGAAGGCTTTACAAATGATGAAGAAATAATTCGATGATTAAGTAGGTAGCAATTCCTGCCATTTTACAAGAAGGACTTAATTGCATCTCTGAAAATCAAAAAGAGAAAAACAAGCACTCCTAAGATGACTTCGTTACGGTATTTTTCAGGAATTGAGATAGCTTATCCATATTATTTTGTTTTAAATGGCTTATCTCCATCTTCAATTTTTAATCGACTTTTCAGGAAGAGTCGTAGGGTTAATTGAAAGAAAAGCAGATTAACTAATAGGCCTATAATAGCTGGAATTATAGATGATTCACCTTTATAAAGTGCATTGCCAAAAGCCCATTCGGCACTGCGAAAATCCAAATAAAAATAGAATCCTGTCACGATAAAAAGTAAGGCTGCTATCCATTTTTGTTTATTCAAATCATCAACAGAATAACCGATAATCAATAGGAGTAGGCCTATTACCATCATATGAACATACACCCAAAGTATTGCATCGTAATAATGGGCTGATTTCAAAATGAAATCAGGCACTTCAAATTGTGCCATACTTACCATTAAACCTTTGGAGAAAAGACTAATAGGTAACAATATAAATGTGTAACCAACGATCAAGAAGGTTCTTTTAAAGTTTGGTAAAATTGAATTCATATTTAATTATGCTCCGTATAATTTCTTCTTTTAAATTGAGTTTTTCCTATTAATTATCATTACTAAAATTGATAAATTTTTGAATATCTTCTTAATTATTCATACCATCTGTACACAACTCGTAAACAATCTGCCTTTCGATTTTAATTGAAAAACTAATTCATCCAGCCTAACTCATATTATTTAGAATTTACTTTATAAATCAAGCGCCATCTGAATATTGCACCGCTCATAAGGTGTATCGCGCCCAAATACTTCCATAAATCCTAGCTTTCGGTACAAGTTTATAGCCGGTGTTAACTTGGTATTACTCTCTAAATAAAGTGTTTTTGCCCCGATAGACCTTGCTTTGTCTTTTATTGCCTCTCCAATTAGCCACCCAATTTTTTTACCTTGTGCCTTGGGCGCTACTGCCATTTTCGCCAACTCAAAATCATAAATAGGATCATTCATTTTAATTAATGCACAAACTCCTACTGGCTCCTTATTTAATAAAGCAACTAGAATATGACCTCCATTTTGCAAAATATAACTATCCGCATTGTCGAGGGCCTTGTAATCAGAAGGTTCCATTTTAAAGTAGGTAGAAATCCATTCAATGTTTAAATCCCTAAATACTTCTTTGTAGGCAGATTCGTAGTTAACTATTTCTATTGTATCCATGAATCAAAAATAAGAATTACTTTTTAGGGTTTTATATTTTGACATTCCGCTCCTCTTATCGACGAAAAATGCAGCATAAAAATACAGAATTTACAAATTAACTGCTTAAAACTAATTTAAAGTGCTTAAACTAGTATTTGGGAATACTACTATTTTTTTAAATTTATAAGCACGTATTGACTAACTATAAATTGAAATAGAATGCCTCTTTTAATTTTATTTTCTTGGTTCTCCATTATTATAGGGTTACTGTCTACCACTAAATTAGATACAACTCAACAGGTAGACTCAACTCCCAAGTTTAAATTAATCCCTGCTCCTAAAATTACTTTCAATTCGTTTGTGGATTGTAATATGGCAGAAGTTTGGATAGGCGACACATTTAGAATCTTCCCTGGCAAATATGGCGAAGACCCTTTATGGGGTTATGCAAAAGATTTAAAATATTCAGATGGAGAAAATGCAGAGGTTGTTTTTAAAAACCCGGCTAATAAGTTCTTTAACCCGAGTATGCCTAGCAATGCACCGATAGGACAGAAAGGCTTGCATGGAGCAGTTTGGTTTGAAACTGTTTACCAAGATTCTAAAGATAAAAGTGGCAAAACATTATATGGCATTTATCATAACGAAAATTATCCAAGCACCTTACCATACGATTCTGTTACCAAAGAGGGGTATAGAAATGTACGTTGGCCGCAAGGTTTGACTGGTCCAGAAAGTCCTGCGGCTATTTGTAGAATAGGTGTGATGAAATCCATAGATGGAGGCAAAAGCTGGGATAACAGAGGCATATTTATTGAGGATTATGACCCAAGGATGATTAGAAAGCCATTTAATACGTCTAATACGTTTGCGGGTGGCGTTGGAGACCCGTCTGCTGTAGCGAGTGGCGACTATTTGTATTTGTTTTATGGAGAGTATGGTTATCCTGGCGTGTATGATGAAAAAACATATAATGCTCAAAAAGAGTGGAGTGGTCAATGTATAAGTATCGCACGTATTGCGTTGAAAGATCTAGATAATCCCGTTGGAAAAGCCAAAAGATGGGATGGCAAATCATTCTCTATTCCATACGATAGTTATGGGGTTCCCGTTCGTTCTTTACAAATTCCAATCAATGATGGTGGCGGCGGCGCTTCTTCGCCAACTGGTGGATTTCATTGGGGGCCATCTGTTAGTTGGAATACCTATTTGAATTGCTGGGTAATGATGATGGGAAAAGTGGAAGGGAAATCATGGCAAGGAGATAAGATCTATATTTCATTTAATAAACATAAAGATTTGGGTACGAGGAACAATAGCCAAGATTGGTCAAAGCCTGAATTGGTTTTTCAGAAACCAGGATATATTTTATGGTACCCTTCATTACAGCCATTAAATGACCCCATTGATATCAAAGAAAAATACACTTCTGTTAAACTTGGGAAGCGTGCCCGTTTTTTTGTCAAAAGAATTAAACCGGGGGATGATGAATATGCGTCGGAGCATTACATTGAATTTGACAAGTAGAGGAACTACTTCGTGACATCATTTCACGTTTTGTAACGCCCTAAAAACATCATTTGGCCTATTTGCCTACAACCAAAGGGGCCGCTAGACTAATAGACAAAGAAAAAGCCATCCGTTAACTGTCGGATGGCTTTTCTAGT
This sequence comes from Bacteroidota bacterium, assembly GCA_041157105.1. Lineage (GTDB taxonomy): Bacteria > Bacteroidota > Bacteroidia > Cytophagales > Spirosomataceae > Aquirufa. The sequence continues at coordinate 23,455 of JBEBDF010000027.1, forward strand.
TGTGCTCCCTTGATAATAGAAATGTTGCAGCCAAATTTAAACGATTTCTCTATTCTTAAACACTAAATCATCCTATTTGACTAGCAAAAGGTTGCTGGTAAAACCGCTTCCCTGTCGCTTTGTATAATGCATTCGCCATCGCACCAAAAATAGGAGGGAATGGCGGTTCGCCTAGACCCGTAGGATCTACTTCATTTTGGACAAAATGTACTTCTATATTCTTAGGAGCTTCGTTATGGCGAATCATTCGATAGGTATCAAAGTTCTTTTGATCCGTACGACCATCCGTTAAACTTAAGCGTCCGAATAACGCATTCCCAATACCATCAATAGCCGCACCTTCCACCATATTTTTCGCTCCTTCTGGATTCACCACGACTCCGCAATCTAATGCAGATGTCACTTGATCCACTATTACTTGTCCATCCTTCACGTGTAAATCTATCACCTGAGCTGCGTACGAATTATGGCAGAAATACGCTGAAACTCCGCGTTTCTTTCCTGCATTTTCGGGTTTCCCCCAGCCAGATTTATCACGGACTAATTCTAAAACCCCCATGTAACGGGCCGCATCGTAATCGTTGCTTTTGCCTACCGGATTGTCTTTTGCGCGTTGTAATAATTCCAAACGGAACGCAATTGGATCTTTTCCCATGTACTCAGAAATTTCATCTAGGAAAGACTGCTCCGCAGCCGCATTGAAATTCGAACGCGGTGCACGGAAAGCGCCAATCGTAATGTTAGAAGGGATTACCCAGCTCTCAGCTAGGTAATTATCCAAAGCTCCTGCTGGGAAACGATTCGCATGTAGAGGGGATTCAGGAATGCCCCCACCCTTAATGTGCATCGCTGTTAAACGCTTGTTCTCATCGAAAGCGGCACGATATGTCATTTGGTACATCGGTCGATAAATACCCGCACTCACGTCATCTTCCCGTTTGTAAATTAATTTCACTGGCGCATTTGCCTGCTTCGAAATCAGCACCGCCTCCAGCATATAATGTCCGTATGCACGGCGGCCAAAGCCTCCGCCCATACGGGCTAATTGAATCTCAATATTCTCTTTCGGAATCCCTAAGCGTGTCGCCACCGTTGCAGCTACCATGTCTGGCCCTTGAATTGGTCCCACAATTTTCACTTTATCCCCTTGAACGTGCGCGAACGTATTCGTGGGCTCCATAATATTATGGGCTAAAAACGGTGCCGTATAGGTCCGCTCGATTATGTGTTTTGCCTCCGCAAAAGCTTTTTCGGGATCCCCGTCTTTCCGCTCCACACGTCCCGGTTTTTTATCCATTTCAAGCATTTGAGCATAATGCTTTTTTGTACTTTCTAGTCCGGCTGGCACGATCGTATCGCGACCACCCATGCCTAGTTCTTTCGTCTCTGGCGCATTTTCCCATACCACTTTCAATGCCTTACGCGCATTCATCACATCCCATGTTGTCTTTCCTACTACCGCGATCACTTCATTAAAAGTGCGCGTATCGAACATGGCTAGTTTTTGAGTAGGCTCATAAACTTGTATTTGGAAAATATCAACAATTCCTGGCATCTTTTTCGCCGCCGTCGCATCAAAGGACTTTAAGCGCATACCGAATGCTGGTGGTCGTTCTGTCATCGCAATAAGCATGCCTGGAACTTGGTAATCCATACCAAACAAAGATTGGCCTTTCACGATTTTGGGTCCCTCCACATTCTTCTGTGGGGTACCTAATAACTTGAAGTTTTTATTTCCTTTTAAAACGATGTCTTTCGGAACAGGTAATTTCGAGGCAGCAGTGGCAAAGGATCCGTAGGTCGCTGACTTACCACTGAATGAATTCATCACCATCCCATTTGCAGTCGTTAATTCTGCGATGGGAACATTCCATTCCTGGCTGGCCGCCGTAAGAATCATTTGGCGAGCTGAAGCTCCGGCTGTACGTAACAATTTCCAGGCTTGACGTATGGACTGACTACCTCCCGTAAATTGGCGGTTGTATAAGGCAAGACTATAATTTGCTTGCTCCACCTGAACGGCTTTGAAGTCGACGTCTAATTCCTCTGCAATTAGCATAGGAAGTGAGGTCATAACGTTTTGGCCAAATTCTGGATTAGGCGAGAATATCTTCACCACATTATCTGGTGTGATCTTGATGTAACTCGTTAATTGTTCCCACGTAGGCTCCGCACCTAACGCCTTCAAGGTTTCCTCTGACTTCGCA
>JBEBDF010000028.1:0-25509 GCA_041157105.1 Bacteroidota bacterium
AATCCAAATTGAACAATCGATGCGGGTAGATACACTAGCAGGAATGGTTTCGATTGGACTGCTTTTAGAAAAAAACTAGCATGGCAAAAATAGACGATATCGATAAAAAAATCCTCTCGTTTCTACATGAAGATGCGTTCCTTTCTAACAAAGAGATGGCGCAACGACTAGGAATGAGTGCCACTCCTATCCATGAACGTATTAAACGAATGGAAAAAGAAGGTGTCATCACGGGATATCGTGTAATGATCAATCCAGCTAAACTGGGGAAAACATTAACCGTTTTTTGTGATATTTCCTTAAAAGAACATGCCGCAGCATATTTGAACCAATTCGAAAAGGATGTAATGAACCTAGAAGAAGTTGCGGAATGCTATTGCGTTTCAGGCCAAAGCGATTTTCTGCTAAAAATTGTGGTTGCAGATATGGACGAATACCGCGAGTTTATATTGCACAAATTAGCTAGTATAAAAAATATTGGCAATGCACAGAGCCATTTCGTCATGAACGAAGTAGAAAATGAGCACTTTATGCCTTGGATTTCAAATTCTTTAACCAATTAAGCCTATAAGTTAGGGTAAACTTTTCCTCGGATTTGATTACCTTAGTATGAAAACCTATTACTATGAATAAAATTACAAAGACTATCTTGTCGGTATTGACCATTGCCTTGATCTTAGGTTTGGCGTTTTATCCGAAGATCAAAAAGACTTTTTTCACTGCTGAAACCAAAGAAAAAGGGAAAGAAAAAGGGGGCCCAGGTGGCAAAGGAGGCAAAACAGCCGTGATTGTGACCGTAGTAAAATCGACTCGTTTGGATGACATGATTAGTTCGACAGGGTCTATTTTACCTAATGAAGAGGTCGAAATTCGTTCAGAAATCGCTGGACGTATCATTTTACTTAACATTAAAGAAGGTGATATAGTAGCAAAAGGCACTGTTTTACTACGCATCAACGATGATGATTTGCAGGCTCGTCTTCGCAAACTTGGTTTTAATAAGAAATTAGCAGAAGATAATGAGGCCCGCCAAAAAGTACTACTTCAAAAAGAAGCCATCTCTCAACGTGAATATGATATTGCCGTGAACTCGGTCAATACCATTTCGGCAGACATCGAAGACTTAAAAGCGCAAATTTTAAAGTCAACAATCCGAGCTCCTTTTGCGGGAAGAATCGGATTCCGTTATGTGAGTATGGGAAGTTATATCTCACCTAGCACACAAATTGCGACCTTGACTAATACGAATCCCGCAAAAATCGAATTCTCCATCCCTGCGAAATATGCGACTCAGGTTAAAAATGGTGGAACCATCGAGTTTTTAACGGAGAACGAGGAGAAGACCTTTACCGGTCGCGTATATGCCATCGACCCGAAGATAGACCCACAAACAAGAACCTTGCAAATTCGTGCGCAAGCACCCAATCCTGGAAATCAATTAGTTCCGGGAGCCTTTGCAAAAGTGAATTTGATCTTAAAAACAAAAGGATCGGCCATTCTAATACCGACCGAATCCATCATTCCTGAGGCAAAAGGAAACAAAGTTTTTGTCGTTAAAAATGGTAAAGCTATTTCTACGAAAGTGACATTAGGGACGCGTGGAGACAAGACAGTGGAAATCTTAGATGGTTTAGCTATCGGAGATACCTTGATAACGAACGGTATCATTCAAGTGAAACCAGATGGGGATGTAGAAATTAAAGAAGTCGTAAAATAAACTAACTATGGCATCTTTCTCAGAGATTAGCATAAAAAGACCGGTACTTGCGATTGTGATGTCCATCACGATCATTGTATTTGGTATCATCGGATATACCTATTTAGGTGTTCGGGAATATCCTTCCGTAGATCCGCCAGTGGTAAACGTGCAAACGTCCTATACTGGAGCAAATGCAGATATTATTGAATCCCAAATCACGGAGCCTTTAGAGGAGTCCATCAATGGTATCGCTGGTATTCGTACCCTTTCCAGCTCGAGCCGGGATGGACGTTCCAGTATCACCGTCGAGTTTGACTTGTCGGTTAACATCGAAGATGCAGCGAACGACGTACGTGACCGGGTATCTCGCTCGATGGGGCAATTGCCTAAGGACGTAGATCCACCTATCGTAGCGAAAGCCGATGCGGACGCTAACCCTATTTATAACATTAACGTATTCTCTTCTACGCGTAACTTGCTGTCATTAAATGAATTAGCTACGCGTAATATTAAGGAAAAGTTTCAAACGATTCCTGGCGTAAGCTCTGTACAATTATGGGGAGAGCAGAAATATGCCATGCGTTTGCACATCGATCCAGAACGCTTAGCTTCGTTCCGTTTGACTGCACCTGATATTGTGAATGCTTTGGCAAAACAAAACATCGAATTGCCTTCAGGTAGTATCGAAGGGGCGAATACAGAATTAACTGTGAGAACGCAAGGTCGAATGACCACAGAGGAGGATTTCAATAATTTGATTATCAAGGAGGAAGGCGATCGCTCGGTGAAATTCTCGGACGTAGGTAGAGCAGAATTATCGCCAGAAAACAATAAAACCTTTTTTAAGCGTGATTTAAAGCCGATGATTTCCATCGCCGTTATTCCACAGCCAGGCTCAAACCAAATTCAAATCGTTGATGCCATCCATAAAAAAGTAGAGCAAATTCGCTTGACTTTGCCAGCGGATGTGGAGATGAAAGAAGGTTTCGACAATACGAAATATGTTCGAAAATCGATTGAAGAGGTGGAGGAGACAATCTTGACGGCGATTTTATTGGTGACCATCATCATCTTCTTGTTCCTTCGTGACTGGAGATCAACTATCATCCCATTAACCGCTATTCCGGTCAGTTTGATTGGGGTGTTCTTCTTTATGTATTTAGCGGGCTTCTCTATCAACGTATTGACCTTATTAGGTATCGTACTTTCGATTGGACTCGTGGTAGATGATGCGATTGTGGTATTAGAGAATATTTATACCAAAATTGAAGAGGGTCTTAGCCCTTGGGAAGCCGCAGTAGAAGGTTCTAAAGAGATCTATTTTGCTGTCATTTCCACAACTGTTACTCTTGCTGCGGTATTCTTACCAGTGATTTTCTTGCAAGGAATTACGGGGCGTTTATTCCGTGAATTCGGAATTGTGGTGGCAGGTTCTGTAATTATTTCTGCCTTTGTTTCCTTGACCTTGACTCCGATGTTAAGCTCGCGTTTATTAAAAGGTAACCATACGAAACCCTGGTTCTATAATGTCACCGAACCGTTCTTTGTTGCTTTAACTAAGGGATATGAAAGTTCACTAGCCGCCTTTATTAAGATTCGCTGGATGGCTTGGGTGATCATGTTCTCCTTGTTTGGTATTATTTATGCCTTATTTAAATACGAAGCGATACCATCTGAATTAGCACCATTGGAGGATCGAGGTGGTCTTCGTGTGAATGCGGTAGCTCCAGAAGGAGCAACCTTTGAATACATGTTGAACTACACGGATGAGATGGCCAAATTCTTAATGACCGCCATCCCTGCTAAAGAGCGCTATGCCGTTTATTCAATTACCTCCCCTCCTTTTGGAAGTGGTGGATCGAACACGGGATCGATGCGTGTTATCTTATCAGACCCAGAGGGCCGTAGAACGCAGCAACAAATTGCGGAAGAAATACAGCCGAAGATCAAGAAATTTACAGGAGCTCGAGCTACTTTAATTCAAGAACCTACCCTATCTACTGGTCAACGTGGTGGTGGCGGTCTGCCAGTGGCTTTTGTTATTCAAGCATCGACGTTCGAAAGTTTGAAAAAGAATATCCCCTTGTTTATGGCTAAAGTACGCGAGAGTTCGAAGTTCGAGGTGGCGGATGTGAACCTACGTTTTACCAAGCCAGAATTACGCCTAGAAATCAACCGAGATAAAGCACAAAACTTGGGAATTTCCATTCAAGATGTGGCGACAACCTTACAATTAGGTTTATCTGGTAGACGTTTTGGCTACTTCGTGATGGATGGTAAACAATACCAAATCATCGGTCAGATCGACCGTCCGATGCGTAATGACGTGACCGATTTGAAGTCACTCTATGTGAAAAATAACCGGGGTGATTTGATTCAATTAGACAATTTAGTGAAGATCACAGAGCAAAGTACGCCTCCACAACTCTTCCGTTACAACCGCTATGTGGCTGCTACAGTTACAGCACAAATGGCGAAAGGGGTCACTTTAGGAGAAGCTCTAAACGAAATGGATAAATTAGCGAAGGAGACGTTTGACGTATCTTTCTCTACGGCATATGATGGCCAAAGTAAGGAATTCAAAGAGTCTAGCTCATCCCTTCTCTTCGCCTTTGCTCTTGCGATTCTTTTAATCTATTTGATTCTTTCAGCCCAATTCGAAAGCTTTATAGATCCATTTATCATCTTGTTTACCGTTCCATTAGCGGTGGCAGGTGCCTTGTTAACGCTTTGGGACTTTAGCCAAACATTGAATATCTTCTCTCAAATCGGTATCATCGTCCTCATTGGTCTAGTAACCAAAAATGGTATCTTGATCGTGGAGTTCGCGAACCAGCGGAAGGAGACCGGTTCAGAAAAGACGAAAGCGGTTCAAGAGGCGGCAGTTGCTCGTTTCCGTCCGATTATCATGACCTCGCTTTGTACCATCTTAGGTATTTTGCCGATTGCCTTAGCTTTAGGTTCAGGTTCCCAAAGTAGAGTTTCTATGGGTATAGCGGTAGTAGGTGGCATGTTATTCTCTACAACCTTAACTTTGTACATCATTCCAGCGATTTACAGTTATTTATCGAGTAACCGCAAACCAGTACATGCCGAATAAAGAAATTTGGATGCAACGCGCCTTTGACCTAGCCCTATTAGGCTCAGGGCGCGTTGCACCTAATCCTTTAGTAGGTTGTGTGATTGTCATAGATGACCAAATCATAGGCGAAGGTTATCACCAATACTATGGTGGACCACACGCCGAAGTTAATGCGATTCATAACGCTAGCGAATCAGTCAAAGGCGCGACCGCCTATGTGACCTTAGAGCCCTGCTCCCATTTTGGCAAAACCCCACCTTGTGCTGATTTACTAATCGAATCAGGCATCAAAGAAGTCTATGTCGCAAACTTAGACCCTAATCCGCTCGTAGCTGGAAAAGGTATCGCTAAGCTAGAGGCGGCTGAGATTACCTGTCACGTAGGATTGCTTGCAGACAAAGGAGAATGGATTAATCGCCATTTTTTTACTTTTCACCGGTTGAAACGCCCCTATATTACCTTCAAATACGCTTGTTCAGCTGATGGCTTCATTGCTGGCCCATCGGGTGTCCCTGTTCAATTATCTACTGAATTATCCGCCATCCGCGTACATCAAATGCGAGCGGAACATCAGGGAATTTTAGTAGGAGTCCAAACCATTATCAACGATAATCCGTCGCTAAGCACTCGTTTGGTGACTGGGGCAAATCCCCTCCGAATCGTCATAGATCCTTCTGGCAGAATACCTTCAACGGCAAAAGTCCTACAGGATGGCGGGGAAACGCGTGTTTTAAAGTCCACTTCGGAAATACCACAGCTAGGGATTCAATCCATTTTAGTAGAAGGCGGTGCGCAAACGATGGAAAGATTGTTTGCGGAGGGACTGGTGGATGAGATTTGGAAAATAAGAAGTCCAAAAGCATTAAATGAAGGAATTCCTGAGCCGAAACTACCCGTAAAATGGCGAGCGATCGATTATCTAGGGGATGATACCTGGTTTATAGCAGTCCTAAAACCTGTCCCAGCAAGTACATATTCAAGCCCAGAATAATCGCGGTTATCACCCAAACGATCCCCTGTAATAGCGGCGAGTTTGCGAACTTACCCATCTTCTGTTTATCCCCAGTAAACATGACTAGCGGAATCACCGCAAAGCTCAGCTGCATTGATAAGATGACTTGAGAGAATACTAACAGTTCCCCTATCTTCGATTCACCGTAAATCCAGGTAATGAAAAAGGCCGGAATGATAGCAATCAAACGCGTAATCAAACGCCTTAACCAAGGGGCAATCCGTAGATCTAGGAAACCTTCCATGACGATTTGGCCGGCTAGGGTTCCGGTGAGGGTAGCGTTTTGGCCCGAAGCTAACAGAGCTACAGCGAATAGGATACTGGCAAGCTGACTGCCTAATACTGGATCCAATAATTGATAGGCATCCCGAATATCAGCAACGTGCGTCAAATTATTCCCGTGGAAAGCAGCTGCCGCTAAGATTAATATCCCCGCATTAATAAAAAAAGCTAATCCCAAGGAAATCGTCGAATCCCACGTGGCGAATTTAATCGCCTTTTTTTTGTCTTCGTCTGTATCTTTAATCGCGCGCGTTTGGACGATACTTGAGTGTAAATACAGATTATGAGGCATCACCGTAGCTCCTAGAATTCCAATGGCTACATAGAGTTGACTTGGATTCATCACCACAGAGGTTTGTGGAACAAGGCCTGCCATTATGCCCGAAATAGAAGGCTGAGAAATGAATAACTCATAGGCAAAGCAGCAGACGATGACAATGAGCAAGGATAAAACGATGGATTCGATGACTTTGAAACCCTTGTTTTGGAAGTATAAAATCAGAAAAACATCTAATATCGTGATGACAATACCGGCCAGAATCGGGATTCCGAAGAGCAATTGCAGCGCTAACGCAGACCCAATCACCTCGGCTAAATCGCAAGCTGCAATAGCAATTTCGCAGACCACCCAGAGAAAAATGGCCACCGGTTTAGAAAAGGCATCACCGCAAGCCTGAGCTAAATCGCGACCAGAAGCGACCCCTAACTTTAAGGCTAAATGCTGTAATACAATCGCAAAAATGCTTGAAACAAGGATGACAGATAATAACGTATATCCGAAGGAGGCTCCACCTGCTAAATCCGTCGCCCAGTTACCCGGATCCATATATCCTACCGCGACTAAAAAACCCGGCCCCATGAATGCTCGTAAATTCTGCCAAAATCCATTCCCCGCAGGCACGGGAATCGTCCCAAACACTTCAGAGAGGGATTTCATTTTAGGACTAGAACGCCAAGGACTCGACATACATCAGAATTTTGCACAATTTAAAAATAATTTTTAGATTAACCTAAAAATTTAATTTACTATCTTTACTGCATGGCAATTTCATTCACAGAGGAAAACTACTTAAAGGTCATCCACAGGCTCTCAGAGGCAACTTCTGAGGACATTTCTACGAACGCAGTCGCAGAGTTGATGCAGACGAAAGCCGCATCGGTGACGGATATGTTGCGTAAGCTTGCCGATAAAGGCTGGGTGAATTACCAAAAATACCAAGGTGTTCGTCTAAGTGCTGAGGGCGAAAAAATTGCGTTGTCGATTGTACGTAAGCACCGACTTTGGGAACTATTCTTAGTCGACAAAATGGGCTTTAATTGGGATGAGGTGCACGAAATTGCAGAACAACTCGAGCACATCGAATCAGATCAATTAGTAAACAAATTAGATGAATACCTCGGTTTCCCTAAGACGGATCCCCACGGCGATCCCATACCGAACAAGGACGGAATTCTACCTGAATTAGCCTATTCTCATCTATCTGATATCAAGGCAACTAAAACCTGTAAACTGATGGGGGTGGCCCAGGATTCGGCCGTATTCCTACAATTGCTAACTAAATTAAATCTGAATTTAGGGGCAAAGTTAGCTATAAAAGAGATCAACGAATTCGACCGATCTATCTTCGTTTCGATTAACGACACAGCTCCCATCTTCATTAGTCATGAAGTGGCGAAAAATATCCTCGTTAAAATTCTAGCTTAATAAATCGAGTACCTCGTCTTCGCTCAAAGCGCGTAGGATACTCTCATCAGATGTCACAAGCTCTGAGGCCAAATCCTTTTTGCGTTGCTGTAACGCCAAGATCTTCTCTTCCACCGTTTCTTTCGAAATGAACTTATAGGTGAATACTGTTTTCTTTTGACCAATACGATGTGCACGGTCAATGGCCTGAGCCTCCGCCGCTGGATTCCACCACGGATCCAACAAGAACACATAATCCGCCGCGGTTAAGTTCAAACCTACTCCACCTGCCTTCAAAGAGATTAAGAAAACGGATTGGCCATCATCCTTTTGGAAACTTTCTACTTGACCCTTCCGGTCTACCGTACTACCATCCAGGTAAGCATAAGCAATTCCACGTTCCTCTAGAGCCGCTTTGATCAAGTTCAAGTGCTGCACAAATTGACTAAAGATTAACACCTTATGATGCTGCTCTAAAACCGTCTCTAATTTTTCTAAAACGGCTTCCATTTTTCCTGAATCGCCGGAATAGCCTTCCTCGCACAGCGATGGATGGTTCGCAAGTTGACGTAATTTCGTTAAACCCTGCAAAACAGAGAAACGGGATTTCTGTAATCCTTCGTCCTTGATCTGCTTTAAAAGCACATCACGGTAGAACGATTTCGTCTTATCGTATAAGCGCTCCTGCTCTTCGGTCATTGAGCAATACGTCACCGATTCCATTTTCTCAGGTAAATCAGCCGCTACCTGACGCTTCTCCCGACGCAATAAATACGGCTTAATTAAGAAATACAGCCGCTTTTTCTTCTCCATGTCCGCCTTCTTCTCAATAGGCAATTGGAAATGGTCCTTGAAATAACGTTGAGTTCCGAGTAATCCGGTATTCACGAAATTCATTTGGGACCAAAGATCCATCGTCGAATTCTCTAACGGAGTACCCGTCATGACAAGGCGGAATTTAGCGTTTAACTTCTGAACGGCTTTGGTAATATTCGCCAAAGGATTCTTGATCGCCTGCGACTCATCTAAAATCACGTACGAGAACGCTTGCTTTTCGAACCATTCAATGTCCGAACGCACCATACCAAATGAGCACAATAGTAGGTCAACCTTTCCGATTTGCGCCTGTAATTTCTCTCTTTGTGGTCCGCTATAGACTAAAACGCGTAATTGCGGCGTAAATTTCTTCGCCTCCATCTCCCAGTTATATAAAAGAGAAGTAGGCATCACGAGCAAAGTAGGCAAGGTCTCGCCTTGTTCCTTCAGACTTTGTAATAAACATAGGGTCTGCACCGTTTTACCAAGACCCATATCATCGGCTAAACAAGCCCCTAAGCCAGCCGCTTGACGCGTGCGCATCCAACGGTAGCCTTCCAATTGATAAGGACGCAAAGTTCCTTTAAAGTTCTTAGGCACAGGATATTCTTTCGCTTCGAGCGCTAAATCGTTTACCGTTTTCGAGCGCAAGGCTGTCTTCACTAGATCCTGATTCTCCCACTCTTGAACAAGTTGGTAATGTTGACGACGCAAGAACACGCCTTCTTCTCCTGGACGCGTCTCGGAGAAATAGAATAGATCTTGGTAATCATGGAACCAATTATCCGGAATCATCGCGATAGACCCGTCAGGTAGATGGAATTCTTTCTTCTTTTGTAAAATCAACTGACGAATTTTCAAGAAGGGAATTTGGAACTCTCCAAAAGAAATAATGGCCTGAATGTCAAACCAATCTAGTTTTTCGCCAATTCGAATATTGATTTCTGGCTTTCCTAAGAAATAGCGGGGAGCTTGACCATCCCCTTTGAACTGCACCACAAATGCTGCCTGATCCAAAGCTTCTTTATTCGCCGTTAACCACTGAACCGCCTCACCACGTTGCATAAAGGCACGTCCGTCGTTCTCCATCTTTAGACCTAAGGTCTTCAGTTGCTGAAAAGCACGTTTCTCCTTTACGTGTGAACGCATGATCTTTTGGAAGGCAAAACTATCCGCTTTCTTCTCAAAAAGTACGTTTGCCTCAGAGGATAATCCATCCCAAGGAAAACGGTTATTACCATATTGAAAGGAAAGTACAAAATACCAGCGATCTGCTGCTTCCAGGGCTGCCTTCTTTTTCATCAACTCTGACTCTTCTAGCTTAGGCGCCAAAGGACCATAAGAAAGCAAGAATTGAACCGGTTTTTCCGTATTCGTAATCTCGAAGCCTTTTGCATGCACCGGATAGCGAGCCACCATCGCCTTCACAAATTTGCGGAAGTAATCTTCTTCCATGTTCTTGGGAATCGCAACGAATTTCTTATTCAAGAATGGGCGCAATTTTTTGCCCTCTAATTCTGGATTGAAGTGGTATAATTTTTGGTTCATCAGCATCCAAGCCGGCTCATCGCATAAAACGACCGCGTCTTTGTACTGGAACTCGAGCTTATTACCTAGGTACTTAAGCGTAGGAAAATAATGTGTATTCTCCTCATTACGCATGAAGTGAAACAAGACATCTACCGCCTCCGCTTCGATTTGCACGGCTTGACGCATCGGATTTCCATCATTTCCCATGATGAAAAGCGTCTTATCTGGACAGATTAATCCAAAAACTTGACCTCTTTTTTTCTCAATCACGGACATCACAGCCTCTTGAATCTCTTTCTCCCCTTTCTCCGCATCCCAAGTCTTCAAAAAGAATTCCTCCATCGTCTTCCGCTTCGAAGTGTTGAACTTTTCAAAAACAGCTACGGGTTTCATGCTCTCGATCAAACCTACCGCCGTGCGATCACGGTCATCTAGCGCATGTTCAAATTCGTGGAAATTCCGGGAAGTAAGTGTTTGGTACTCCCAGGTCAATTGACCTTTCTCATTTAATTGCACCACAAAGACTTCGAATAAATATCCAAGGCATTCGTGAGACAACAAAGAATAAACAACCTGGAAAGGTTTGTTAGGGGAGATTTTCATTTTAAAAACACCCGATTTCTCGGATTACAAGAGTCAAACCTTTAAAATTAAGGTTTTTTTCTCAATTGCAAGCAAGCCCAGTTGTTTTTTGATGCCTGTGCTATAAAATTAAGTTGCTGCTTTTCAGCGGATTCCAGTAAAAGTGGAATGTCTTCGGTATAGAAACCACTCAAAAATAGTAGGCCGTCGGGCTTAATGCGAACGGCATATTCAGCCATTTCAGCAAGTAAGATATTGCGATTGATATTTGCTAAAAGAACATCGTATTGTGTGTCATCTTCGTCCACGATAGTGCCCAGTCCAAAAGGAATTTCGGAACAGTCATTTAGTCCCGCATTCTCCACCGAATTCTCGACTGACCATTCGTCAATGTCAAAACCACGCACGAAACCAGCACCTCGCTTCTTTGCCACAAAAGCTAATAACCCGGTTCCCGTTCCAGCATCTAACACACTTTTGCCAGTCAAATCGACATCAAATAATGCTGCAGTCATCAGCGAAGTCGTTTCATGGTGGCCAGTACCAAAAGACATTTTGGGATTAATCACCACTTCCATCTGAAATCCTGGCTCAGACGGATGAAAACTAGCGCGAATCAATACTAAGTCTTCGATGCGAATGGGATCATAATTGCTCTCCCACACCTCATTCCAATTTTGCTTTTCGATGCGATTCGTTTCGTAGGTCGTTAAACCATAGCGGGACATGATCTCTGTTAAGGATTCTTCAGAAAAATCTACCTCCGGGCAATAGGCAACCACACCGGTATCGGAATCTTCAAAAATATCGAATTGAATTTCGCCTAGCTCAGCGACTAAAATATCAGACAGCTCAGGACTGGCTGTAATTTTCACTTGAATCGTAGACATAGAAATTAATTAGAAGGGGGCGTGTTTTTCTTTCCGAAAACAGAAATACCGATATAGCGCTTAGGTTGCAATCTAAAATCAAGCAATAGCTTATCAAGATCCACAAGCGTTTTATTTAAGCCAAGATAGAGGCTGTCGTTCTTAATCAATTTACCTGCAGTCCCCTCACCACGCTCTAAACCTTGCACAATTTTCTTCAATGAAACGACGGCCATATCCACTTCTTTTAACGTTTTACCGATTCTTAAAGCCTGTAAAGAATCCGCTACTGTATTGAATTTCGTCAATAAGGGACGTAATTGCTTCTCTGTCTCCATCAAATCTGCGGATAATATTTTCATATTAGCAGAGATTTGCGCCACATTTGCGCGGTTATCAGCTACGATTCCATTTACGGAACCATTGATATTAGAAACCGTCTCATTAGATGTTTTTAACAAGGTATTCAAATACGTTCCTGTATTATCAAACTTAGTGGAGATTTGGCGGAAAGAAACTAATAAGGAGTCCGCATTCGCAATCACAGGGATAGCCCGTTCTTTTAACAAGGATGTTACTCCAACCTCTGTTTCACCTTTCAAGAAAGAATCTTCTGGTAAATTGCCCTTCCCCTCAAGCCTCAAACGAATAATTTTACCTCCTAATAAGGCTCCATCTGACAGTACAGCCACTGTTTTATCTGGGATGACGATGTCCTGACTAAATCGCAGAGTAACGAGAATTTTATTTGCCTTAGTGGGTTGAATCTCGACTTTCTTCACTTTCCCCACTTCAATTCCATTCACCATTACCTGGTTCGAAACCATCAATCCATCAACATTATCATATTCTACGTAATAGATACGAGCTGAGGAGAATACGTCGTTCCCTTTTAGAAAATTAAATCCGAAATAGAGGATTAAGAAGGCTAATAATGCCAAAAACCCTACTTTTAATTCATTGCTTTTGAACATTGTATCTATTTTTCGATTTCTTCTTTATACGCTTTAAACGCAGTGGCAATCGCGGTAGCTATCTCGTTTTGTCCCTTCTCAGAAGCTAAATAATTTTCTTCCTCCGGGTTTGTTAAAAATCCCGTCTCTACTAATACACTGGGCATCGCCGTACGCCAAATTACTAAAAATCCAGCTTGTTTTACCCCAAAACTCTTACGCTGATAGGTCTTGGAAAATTGCTCCTCGACTTTCGAAGCAAATTTTACCGAGCTTGCCATGAAAGCACTCTGGTAATTTGCCATCATAATATGAGCTAATGGAGAACTAGGATCAAAACCATCATAGGTCTTTTGGTAATCCTTCTCCTGCAAGATAACAGAGTTCTCACGCTTCGCTACATTTAAATTACCATCTGTTTTATGCAAACCCATCGTATAAGTTTCTGTTCCGTAAGCATTTTTATTCACCGCGGCATTGCAATGCACTGAAATGAATAAATCCGCCTTATTGCGGTTTGCGATATTAGCCCGTTCATTTAATTCGATGAAGGTATCCGTATCCCGTGTATAGACAATCTTTACATCTGGATGGGCAGCTTTTAACTTTTTGCCTAGCTCCTGAATAATTTTTAACGTCACAATCCCCTCATGAGAGCCTTTAGGGCCAGAACACCCAGGATCTTTTCCTCCATGACCGGCATCTAAACAAACAACTTTAATTCGATTCTTAATGTCTCCCTTCTGAAAACCACTAGGTGTCCAAGCAGTCAGCAATAAACCCAACGAAAAAAATAAACCGATAGATTTTATCTGATTAAACATTATTTTCTAATTGTTACACGTTGATAACAAGCAAAGATGTAATTTTGTAGGCTTGTATTTAATAAGTACAAATATAATTTTTAAATTCCATTTGGTAAAGAAATCCACATATTACCTTTTTATTACGCTGTTTGTCCTTTTTGCCTCTATTTCAGAAGTGAAAGCACAAAGGATAATCTCGACGGATACTTTACAAAAATCCATTCCTAAAGACACGGCCGCTAAATTAGAGACCACCGTTTTCTATTCCGCGCTAGACTCCACGATATTAGATGCTGAAAAGCAAATCGTTAATCTGTATGGAGGTGCCAAAGTAAAATACGGCGAAATCTCTCTAGAAGCTAATTATATACGTCTAGATTGGGCTAAGAATGAGGTTTACGCCATTGGAACAAAGGATACACTGACGAAAAAAATGATCGGACAACCTGTATTCTTACAGGGTAGCGACAAATACGATTCCGACGAGATTCGCTATAATTTCAAAACCAAACGGGCCATTATTAAAGGAATTGTTACGCAACAAGGGGAAGGATTTGTTCAAGGAAAGAATGTCAAAAAAGATGAAGAGGAAAATCTCTACATCCGAAATGCCATTTACACTACCTGTAATTTAACCCATCCACACTTTCACATTAAAGCGAATAAGATTAAAGTGGTGGGAAAGAAAGAGATCGTTTCAGGACCATTTCATTTTGAACTAAATGATATCCCATTGCCCATCGGTTTACCCTTTGGCTTTTTCCCTTATTCCCAACCAAAAGAGGCTGGAAAATCAGGTATTCTTATGCCTACCTATGGTGAAGAGCCCACTGGTAGAGGTTTTTATTTACGAGATGGCGGCTATTACTGGGCAGCCAGTGAAAATATTGGCATCCGATTTACGGGTCAAGTATACTCAAAAGGTGGGTGGGGCTTGGGCGTTAATTCTCAATACAATAAACGCTATCGATATACAGGTAGTTTTAATTTAGCAGTCAATCGCAATAGTAATGGTGAGGAATTTAATCCCATGAAAAGAACGGACTTTACTCTTCAATGGGCTCATTCACCACGAAGCTTAGGAAATTCTAGTTTTTCCGCCTCTGTGAATCTTGCCTCAAATTCCTATAACCAATACAATTCATTTAATACGCAGCAATACCTTTCAAATACAATTGGTTCATCCGTTCAATATTCCAAAAATTTTGGTCAAACAATTCGCACAAGTATCAACCTTCGAATTAACCAAAACACGAGTACGCGCGTATTTGATGCTGGAACTGATTTTAACTTTGGCCTAAACCAAATTCAGCCATTCAAAAAGAAAAACTCTATAGGAGATCGCTTTATCGATCAATTCCGAATCGGTTTAGACTTTTCTGGCGGTATTTCAATGACTAACCAAGTAGGTGATCCATATACACGTTATGAATTCGACGTTTATCCGCGTTCTGCTAATGCACTAAGGGGTACCATTCAAAGGCCATTTATTCCCACAGGTGAAGATGATGTACCAGCAGGTGTAATTCCTGTGAATGCAAGTACGCTTCCGATTCTTTGGGAAAAAGCCCAGACAAAATTTAATTATAGCATCCCCCTATCATTGCCTAATTTGAAGTTAACGAAACATATCAATCTGACCCCAGGAGTAGCCTTATCTGGTAATATGTATACAAGATCATATAAATACACCTATGTGCCGGCAGATTCAACAGTTAGAATTGATACAGTAGGTGGCTTACCTAAATTTAACTCCCAAATTTCCTACTCAGCGGGTATGAATACCCGGTTATTTGGAACATTGCGTTTTAAAAAGGGTCGCTTAGAAGCTATTCGTCATACGATGGTTCCCTCTGTTAGTTTAAGTTATACGCCAGATTATTCAGACCCTAATTTTGGCTTTTTCCAAGATGTTAGAATCAACAATCGGAAATTCATAAATAATGAAGGGAAAGAACAAATTGGTGATATTAGGCGCATAAGCACATTTGATCCACGTACATTAAGTTATGGAGGGGCTTCAGGAGCCATTTCATTTGGTATTCAAAATACGTTAGAAGCGAAATTGAAGACCAAGTCGGATACCGCAAGCATGCTCACCGAGAAGGTTAGAATTCTGGATAATTTCGGTATCAGCGGAAGCTATAATTTATTGGCAAAAGAATTTGGCTTATCTAACATTGGATTTAATGCAGCGTCAAGGGTGAAGGAGTTTGACATCAATTTGAGTGGTAGCTTTGATCCCTATTTATATGTAAAGGATCCGTTATTTTTTGATGTCGGGAGAAGGACTCCAGATTTAATGTACAGCCAAGGAGCAGGATTAGCGCGCTTGCAAGGATTTAATTTCTCTATAGGTCGACGCTTCTCACCTACAAAGCCTAAACCGAAGGAAAATAAAAATGCCAGTGATGCACAGATGAATCAAATTAACCGAAATCTAGACGATTTTATCGACTGGAATGTGCCTTGGAATTTCTCTTTCTCCTATCAATTCAGTATGAATAAGACTGGATTGGCTTCCCCACAAAATATTAGTGGTCTCAGTTTCCAAGGTGACATAAGTATTTCCGAAAAATGGAAAATCTCCATGAATTCTGGATTTGACTTTAAGTACAAAGGATTAACCTATACAAACATGTCCGTACACCGCGACTTGCATTGCTGGGAAATGAATTTTAACTGGACTCCTATTGCCAGTCCATTCTTCGGTCGTGCGAGTAATTATTCCTTCGACCTGAGGGTGAAATCAACACTGTTACAAGACTTAAAACTTTCTCGTAGACGTAGTTTCTATGACAAAGGTGGTTTCTAATTTAACTTGGATTTAAAGGCCTTCAAGAATTTATCCATCTTGGGTTTAATGACAATTTGACAATAGGGCTCCGTCCCATTCTCATTGAAATAATTCTGATGGTAATCTTCTGCGACATAAAATTCTGACGCTGGTGTAATCTCGGTTACTATAGGATTAGGGAAAACGTGCGAATCATTTAATTTTTTCTTCCAAGCTTCAGCCTCATTTTGTTGCTCAGCGGTATGGAAAAATACGGCACTACGATACTGAGTTCCCGTATCTGCCCCTTGCCTATTCAAAGTCGTCGGATCATGTGTCTGCCAAAAAATCTCCAACAAGGTCGCCACACTCACTTCCTTCGGATCATAGCTCAATTGACAAACCTCCGCATGACCTGTAAGTCCGGAACAAACCTCCCGGTAGGTTGGATTCTTTAACTTACCACCCATATAGCCAGATGTAACTAATTTTACCCCTTTCACACGCTGAAAAACAGCCTCTACACACCAGAAGCAACCAGCTCCAAACGTAATTTTCTCTAATTTCTGATCCATCTTATTTGCTTGATTTTTTTGAATTGACCCACTTCGCTCAGCAGCACTTCCACAAGAAAAATGAAAAGCGCTTGTGATAATACTTAACACAATTACTGTAATTTTTGAGATCTTTTTCATCTTATATTATTTTTTAGCACTAATTTCGCTTCCCAAATTACCCATTTTTCGTTCAATCTTGAAACAATCCTGGAAAGCCGCTTTTACTGACCGTAACTTCACCCTAAAGTTGATAGGAGCCTTAGCTGTGTTTCTTATTTTCCCCTTTAAAGCGGATGATTATTTCCAATGGATTCAATTGCGCGAAGGCATTCAGTGGAACGATCCACTACTTAACTTCCTTCCTGCCCTAAATGTTTCCTATCCGATTTTTGGTATCATTTATTTTTCGGTAATCTACTTGTTATATCGGTTATTACAAGATCCGAAAAAATTCCTTTGGTTCGCCTGGGCATTCAATCTGGAGACTGCTTTCCGTTTTTTAAGCATCTATTTAGTGGCCTTAAATCCCCCTGCCAGACTCGTAGATTTACATGACCCGTTAGCGGAAATTTTCATCTATGGGGAGAATATGGCTATCACGAAAGACTTATTTTTCTCTGGACATACAGCCACCATGGTTTTTGTGTGCTTCTTTTTGCCTACCGTGAGAGAAAGAAGAATTGCCATCGGACTGAGTTTAGTCCTTGTGACCCTATTGCTTATACAACACGTGCATTATAGTTTAGATATAGCCGCTGCACCACTATTTACCCTAGCAGCTATCTGGATTGTTAAAAAAGCAGGAATTATTTAAGCGATTTCTTATCTAGCGTCTCAAACACAGAATTGTTTGATTTGTACTCCGGAATTATCTCCTTGATTTTAGCAACAATTGAATTATTATTTCCACTCGATAACAAGTGATTCAAATCGTTAGTCGCTACTTCCATATAGGCATACGAAGGCGTATTCACCTCGGCAATTAAGATCTTAGGGTGGTGAGTAGGTAGCGTATTCTCATCGTTATTTAATAACTCTTCGTATAGCTTTTCCCCAGGACGCAAACCCGTATACTTGATTTCAATATCTTTATCTACTCTCAATCCACTTAAGGTAATCATCTTCTTCGCTAGGTCTATAATCTTCACAGATTCGCCCATATCAAAAACAAATACTTCTCCACCTTGTCCCATGGTCGCCGCTTCTAGTACGAGCTCACACGCTTCAGGAATGGTCATAAAGTACCGCGTAATCTCTGGATGTGTAACAGTTACCGGACCACCTCGTTCAATTTGCTTCTTAAATAGAGGAATTACTGACCCATTAGATCCCAATACGTTACCGAAACGAGTCGCAATAAACTTCGTTTTTACCCCTTCCAATTGATTCATCGATTGGGTATACATCTCCGCTAAACGCTTAGTAGCCCCCATGACGTTTGTCGGATTAACTGCTTTGTCCGTAGAAACCATCACAAATTTATCAACACCAAGTTCTGACGCTAATTCAGCTAAAATCCGAGTTCCGATGACATTCGTTTTAATTGCCTCATATGGGTTATTTTCCATCAAGGGTACATGCTTATAGGCCGCCGCATGGAAGATAATATCAGGCCGATGGTTCTTAAATATTTTACTGATACGTCTCGTATCTGACACATCGGCTACATTTACAATCATTTGAACATTGGCGGGAACTTTACCTGCTAGTTCATACTCTAAATCATATAAAGCCGACTCAGCCTGATCCACTAATACAAGTTTAGCTGGGAAATAAGCGATGAGTTGACGCACAATTTCACTTCCAATGGATCCCGCCGCTCCGGTTACGAGGATAACTTTACCTGAAATCTCCTCACCAATTCTTTTATTGTTCATCTGGATCACCTCACGACCCAATAGATCCTCAATCTTTACATTATGAATCTGATTCATAGCAAACTCCCCTTCCACCCATTTATCAACAGGAGGTAAGGCTTTCACTACGACGCCACGATCTAAGAAAATATCAGAAATTTTGCGCTTCGATTTAGCTGACATATTATTGATGGCCATAATAACCTCCAAACCCTCATTTGAGCCAACAAACTTATCTAATACCTCTGGCAAACTAAATACCTTTATTCCTTCAATCGTTTTACCAATCTTAGATTCATTATCATCAATAAAACCTAAAATTTTATAGTTTGTGGAACGGTCCGTTTGGAACACATTCTTAGTCAACATCCCTGTATAACCTGCGCCATAAATTAGAACACCTATCGTAGGTTTAAACTGATTAATGAATGATTCATAAAAACTCTTCACAAAAAAGCGAAGAATAACCATCCAGAATAGGCAGATAAAAAAGTCAATAATTAATATGGAGGCTGATAAATTAAATACGTGTTCAAATCCTAACGTATTTCTAATCATTCCGGAGACTACAACTGCCCCTAATGTACCCGTGAAAACAGCCTTTAAAATAAGTATGGCATCCTCAATACTTGTATGTCGAATAATACCTGCATAGGATTGGAAAAACAAAAACGCTAGTAAGCGCAATCCTAAAACAAAAACTAATTGGGAGGCAAATATGCTTAAATCAATTTCCGATAACTGGAAATTCATCCGCAATAGGTTGGCAATGGAGAATGAGAAGATGACAATCAGTGAATCAAAAACTAATACGAGCCATCTCGAGAGAAAGCGATTCGAATATTTCCGAATGAAGGAAGACTTCGTCATAATAGATTGTACTAAAACACGGGCGAACTGGTGAAACTTAGATGGGAGTTAGCCAACGTCCAAAATTACAAATTAAAACATGAAAGTATACCTAAATTTATTAAACGGCGAAAAATGTAGACGAATGGACTATGATTTACCGAAGCCTGGCGCCGTTAAATCGACGATTGCATCCGATTTCATCACCATGACACGTTCTTTTCCTACATTTGTCATGTAACCAATGGCGGTAACATCAGCGATTTTTTCCACTTTGGGAAAATCTTCTTGAGAAACCGTAAATAATAACTCATAGTCTTCCCCTCCATTTAAGGCGGCAGTTAAAGGACTCACATTGAATTCTGTTGCCGCAAGGTAGGTCTCATCATCAATCGGAATATTTTTTTCGAAAATACGAGCCCCTAAGCCAGATGCGTTACATAAATGAATAATCTCAGACGCTAATCCATCCGAACAATCGATCATCGATGTAGGTACCACTCCTAATTCTCTTAATTCATGAATGATATCAAATCGGGCCATCGGTTTCAGCTGACGTAAAACGACATAACTTTTACCTTCTAATTCTGGCTGCATATCCGGATTAGACAAAAATACTTGCTTTTCTCTTTCCAAGGAATGTAAGCCCATCAAGGCGGCACCAAGATCCCCGGAAACACAAAGAACGTCGTTTGCTTTTGCTGTTCCCCGCTTTACTAATTTACTAGCCTCTACCACGCCTGTTCCAGTCATAGAGATAATTAGTCCATTCGGACTTGATGTAGTATCCCCTCCTACCACATCTACTTTGTATTCTTGGCAGGCTAAACGAATGCCTTCATACAGGGCATCTACAGATTCCACTGAAAAGCGATTTGATAATCCTAATCCGATCATAATCTGGGTAGGGATAGCATTCATCGCGGCAATATCAGAAAGTACGACTGAAACAGCTTTAAATCCCAAATGTTGCAATGGAGTATAGGCCAAGTCGAAATGAACCCCTTCAATTAACAATTCAGTCGTGGTCACTACCTTATTTCCCTTCGGATCTAAAACAGCCGTATCATCACCTATTCCTATTTCTGTCCAGTCTTGTTTTTCTGTTAATTGAGCAGCCAGGTGATTAATTAATCCAAATTCACCAATTTCTCCAATTTCAGTTCTCTTTTCCATATATAACGCAAAAAGCCGCCACAAGGACGGCTTTTATTTTAAAATATCTAATTATGGGTTTACTAAAGCTAGTTTCACTATAGCACTGCTCGCCTTAACATAGGCAGCCGTTTGTTGTAAACTTAATGTAGTAGCAGTAGGAGTTGATAGAATAGTAAACGTGATCGTACCGCCTGTTCCCGTAGGAGCCCCTTCAGCACTAGTTAATGAACTTAAGGTCAACGTTTTTCCATCTGCCGCAACAGAATAATTTCCAGTAAATACTTTACCATCGAATTCTGTCAATTTAACTGAACCCGCTGTAGAAAGATCTAATTTATACTGAGAATAGCCTTGTACTACGTTAGAAGTACTTGATTTATCGTATTTTGCTACACCATCCCATTGAGCAGAACTAGCGCTCCACACTTTTTTCACTAAGTCTGCCACGTTTACTGTAGGTGTAGGTGGTATTGGCGCAGGTGCAGGATCTCCTCCTCCACTACAAGCCATTAATGAAATGGCAAACAAAAAGACAATGAATTGTTTCATAGGTATTTAATTTACGATGTAAATTTAAAAATCTTTCTGAAAAAAAGGCGGGTTTGACCCTTTTTATTTAGCTTCGTGTAAAATATGAAGACCTACACACGCGGACAGTTAGCCCTACGAAATGGGCAAGATAAGCCTGAGATTTGGGTGGCCTTTCGGGGGCTTATCTATGATATGACAAATTCCAAATTGTGGAAAAACGGTAAGCATTACGAACATTGGGCAGGTCAAGATTTAACTCCTGAGATTGCAGATGCCCCACATAGCGAAAAAGTATTTGAGAAATTTACGCCCATTGGGATACTAGAATAAGATGATTTTAATTGTTGAGAGTGGTTCGACTAAGACAGCATGGCGACTCATAAAAGATCCCACAGCACCGTATGAAAGTTTCTCTAGTTCTGGGATTAATCCCTACTACCAAACGGCGGAGGAAATTAAAGCCTCACAGGATTCGGTTTTAGCTGGGTTTTCTGAGCTACCTATTTCAGCCGTTTTTTATTATGGCACTGGCGTAACCGGGGATGCACAATGCGAAATTATTGCTGCCGCCTTTAGGCCCTATTTCCCCACTAATTGTTCCCTTGAAATACAAAACGACCTCATAGCAGCAGCAAGATCCCTTTGTGGAAAAGAAGCGGGTATTGCCTGTATTTTAGGAACGGGATCTAATTCTGGATATTGGGATGGAGCTCGTATTTCAGCTCAAATTCCCCCATTTGGATTTTGGTTAGGGGATGAAGGTAGCGGAGGACATTTAGGCAAGAGTTTAGTGCTGAGTTATTTGCACGGTCAAATGTCATCAGAGCTGCGAGCGGTTTTTGAGAAGCGGTTTGGAGTTTTAGATCGCTTGACCATTTTAGACAAGGCATATAAACAAGCTTTTCCAAATCGATGGTTTGCTAGCTTTTCGAAATTTTTATTTGACCACCGCAAAGAAGCATTCTGCTATGGATTGATCGAGCAATCCTTTGAGGCATTTATTTCCTTATACCTAAAGCGGTATTCGGAGGCGCCAATCTTTCATTTCACTGGTTCAGTAGCCTTCTATTATTCCGATATCTTGAAACAAGTCATGAAAAAAAATGGTTTACCCATTGGTCACATTAGTGAGGGCCCTATGGCGGGACTTTGCTTGTATCACAAGGGGGAGTTTTGGCCATAAATTCGTAAATTGCGGCAATTCTAAAAAGCCTAAGTCAACAAACTAGAAACACTACCTATGACATCACATATTAAATCCATAGGAACTAAACAAAAAGCACTTCAAATCAATCTAGATCGCAGTATCTACGGCTCCTTCGCGGAGATCGGGGCGGGTCAAGATGTAGCGGCTAATTTCTTCAAAGCCGGTGGAGCCTCAGGCACCATTGCTAAAACGATTTCTGCCTACGACATGGCTTTTTCGGATGCCATTTATGGAGAAGAGGCGTCAGGGAAATATGTGTGCGAAACGCGTTTAATGAAGATGCTAAATCGAGAGTTCAAATTATTGAACGTTCGATTAACAGAAACAGCAGCAGAGAAACGTTTTTTTGCCTTTGCAGATACAGTTTCTGCCTTGAATTTTCAAAAGACAAATGATGCCCACGGTTGGATTGGACTTCGTTTCCAATTAACTCCGAATGGTGGGTTTAACGATGTGGTTATTCACGTGAATATGCTGGATAATGACAATATCTTACAGCAACAGGCACTCGGTATCATTGGTGTTAATCTGTTATATGGCTGCTACCATTACCATGAGGATCCAGAGAAATTGTTGTTATCCTTATTGGATGATTTGAATAAAGACCGCATCGAGATCGATATGATACGTTTCGAAGGTCCGGACTTTAAAGAGGTGGACAATCGATTGATGTCATTGTATCTTGTGAAGCATGGCTATACGCAGGCGGCGGTTTTTGGGCCAGATGGCAAGGTGATGCAACCTTATGATGCCTTATCGAAAAAACATATTGTAGCCGTTCGTGGTCGTTTCCGTCCGGTGACGAATATCTTTTCTGATATGTTAAAGAAGGGCGTGGCACAGTTTGAGCAGGAGCCAGATGTGGACGATGATAAAATCTGTGTGCTTTCAGAGTTAACCTTAAAAAGTTTAGAAAATGAGAAGCACAAGATCGATGAGAAAGATTTCTTAGATCGTGTGGATATTTTATGTTCCTTAGGCCAAACCGTTTTAATTTCTAATTTCCACGAATACTTCAAATTAGTCGACTTTTTAAGTCAATTCTCTAAGTTAAAAATGGCGCTAGTAATGGGTATGCCTAACTTAGAATATATTTTTGAGGAGAAGCATTACAAGGAGGTGCCTGGGGGAATTATGAGTGCTTTTGGCTGTTTGTTTGGCCAAAACATCAAATTATACCTCTATCCGACTGTCTCAGAGAACGGCGAGATAATTCACCTGAAGAATT
This sequence comes from Bacteroidota bacterium, assembly GCA_041157105.1. Classification (GTDB taxonomy): domain Bacteria; phylum Bacteroidota; class Bacteroidia; order Cytophagales; family Spirosomataceae; genus Aquirufa. Next base: position 23,478 of record JBEBDF010000028.1, read on the forward strand.
TCCAGCCAGAGACTCATTTAAAAGGTTTATTCACCTATTTAATTGATAATGAGAAGTTAGCTGAAATTCAGAAATACGATGAAAAACTCATGCATATTCGGACCGATAAGGTACTGGAAATGATTCAATCTGGCGGAGAAGATTGGATCCCCATGGTTCCTAAATCTGTGTCTAAATTGATCAAAGAGCACTCACTCTTTGGCTATCAAGCCTAAAAAAAGCCCTGATTTCTCAGGGCTTTTTTTTATTTCATTAGATCAATAAACTGATCAAACAAGTACCGAGAATCATGTGGCCCTGGGCTAGCTTCTGGGTGATGTTGCACCGAGAAGGCTTTGCGACCTTTCACGCGTAAACCTTCGACCGTTTGATCGTTCAAGTTAATGTGCGTCAATTCTGCTTTATCTGAAGCTTTTAACTCATCCAGTTGAACCGCGAAGCCGTGGTTTTGGGAAGTAATCTCAGACAAACCTGTCACTAAATTCTTCACTGGGTGATTTAATCCACGGTGACCATTGTGCATTTTGTAAGTAGATAAACCTACCACTTGCGCTAGGATTTGGTGACCTAAACAGATACCAAAAACAGGCTTGTCACTATTCAAGAATTCCGTCACCGTATTAATCGCGTAGGACATCACCGCTGGATCCCCTGGTCCGTTTGAAACAAAGTAACCATCTGGATTCCAAGCTGCGATTTCCGCAAAAGAGGTCTTCGCTGGGAATACTTTTAAATAGCATCCACGCTCAGCAATGTTAGACAAAATGCTTCTTTTCACGCCTAGATCTAAAACAGCCACTTTACGCTCAGCTTTTTCATCCCCCACAAAATAGGCTTCTTGCGTACATACTTGAGAGGATAATTCTAAGCCTTCCATGGATGGAATTTTATCCAAAGCCGCCTTCAATTCAGCCTCATCAAAAATCTCCGAAGAAATCAGGCAGTTCATCACCCCTTTCGTACGGATGTGGCGAACTAATGCGCGCGTATCAATACCTGAAATACCAACGATTCCGGCATTAGCTAAATAATCTTGTAAGGATCCATCCGCTGTTTCACGAGAGTGAACGCTAGCAAATTCGTTACACACCATGCCGGCAATTTGGACCTTATTGGATTCTGCCTCTTTCTCTTGCATCACACCATAATTACCAATGTGAGCTGTGGTATTTATGATCACTTGACCCGCATAAGACGGATCAGTGTAAATTTCTTGATAACCCGTCATACCGGTGTTAAAACAGATCTCACCTCCGTGAGTTCCTATTTTTCCTAGTGCTTTCCCGTGGAATATAGTTCCGTCTTGTAATAATAAAACCGCTGGTGTGGACTCGGTAAATCTCATAATATGCTGTTATAAAATAAGGGTCAAATACTCATTACCTAAAAAAAGGGCTTCAACGGAAAGTTGAAGCCCTTTAAAAAAATTGCAAGAGAAAGATTAAGCGTCTTCTCCTTTTTCTTCAGTGGACTCCTCAGTTGCAGGTGCTTCTGGAGCAGCTTCTTCAGCTTCTTCAGCTGTAGCTTCTTCAACTGCAACTTCTGCTGGTGCTTCTACTTCTGCTACCTCTGGCGCAGCCTCTTCAGCTACTACCTCAGCTGCTGGAGCTTCTTCAACAACTTCTGCAGATGGTGCTTCTGCTACCGCTACTGGAGCCGCAGCTTCAGTTGCTTTTGCAGCGCCACCACGACGGCTACGACGAGTTTTACCCGCCTTCTCCGCTGATGCAGCTAACATTGTTTCGTTGAAGTCAACTAATTCAATGAAGCAGATCTCTGCGTTATCACCTAAACGATTACCTAACTTGATAATACGTGTATATCCACCTGGACGATTCGCTACTTTCTCAGAAACGATAGAGAACAATTCTTTGATCGCATCCTTATTTTGTAAATAAGAGAATACCACACGACGATTGTTTGTGCTATCTGTTTTAGACTTTGTAATCATTGGCTCTACGTATTTACGTAATTCCTTTGCCTTAGCTACCGTCGTTTGAATACGCTTGTGTAAGATCAAAGAAGAAGCCAT
>JBEBDF010000029.1:0-22490 GCA_041157105.1 Bacteroidota bacterium
AAGGAATTATTGATGCCAGCTATCGAAGAAGTTTTAGATGGTTTAGAGATCACCCACTACATGGTCAGTCATATGAAAGTAAAGAAAGACCTCTTAGTAGACTCGAAATACGATTTATTGTTCTCGGTAGAAAAAGTGAATAAATTAGTGGTTCAAGGAGTTCCGTTCAGGGAGGCTTACCAAATCGTGGGTAAAAAGATCGAAGAAGGTGCTTTCGACGGAAGCACACGAGAGATCAATCACTCGCACTTAGGAAGCATAGGTAATCTAGGCCTGAAAGAGATTCAAGAGCAAAAAGAAATCTCTTGGAAGCGTTTTGGCTTTGAAAAAGTGAATAAGGCTATCGCTGCATTAATTTCTTAATATACTTACCTAGAATATCGAATTCTAAGTTTACGCGATCCCCTATTTTTAGTTGATGAAAAACAGTGTGTTCGTAGGTATAAGGAATGATACAAACCGTGAAAGAATCATCTTGCGAATCTACTACCGTTAAGCTTGTCCCATTCACACAAATCGAGCCTTTTTCGACTGTCACGTGTCCACTACTTTTCGGATAGCTGAAGCGATATTCCCAACTTCCCTGCTGATCTTTTATTTCAGTGCAAATTCCGGTTAAATCCACATGGCCTTGTACGATATGCCCGTCAAAACGCGCATTCGCAGCCATGCAGCGTTCCAGATTTACTTTTTGGCCAATTGCTACATCGCCTATATTCGTCTTTTGCAAAGTTTCATCGATGGCTGTGACACGGTATTGGTCACCTGTAATCTCTACCACAGTCAGACACACCCCATTGTGAGCCAAGGATTGATCCACCTTTAACTCTTGTGTAAAAGGAGATGTGAACCAAAATTCAACGTTAGTCTCTTTTGCTTCTTTCCTCACCAGCGAGCCCATCGCTTCTACAATACCTGTAAACATCTGAATTAATTGTTATTTTTACGAACCCAAAATTACACGCATTCCTATGAAATTCAACAAATGGTTCCTCTTTCTGATTCCAATCATCGTACTACTAGCCTATTTTAGTATTCCCACGACTAAACCCGTAGAAGAAACAGGGACAGACGTACAAAAAATCCGAAAGGCGAAAGATGAAAGCTTTGCGAATTCAGAGGATTCTCCCATTAAAGACAAAGCATCCTTCAAGGGTCTCAATTACTTTCCCTTTAATAAAGATTACATTATAAACTTCGTCATAGAAAAAGCCGAAAAAGCGCAATCGGTAGATATAAAAATGACGGATGGAACCACGGAGAAATTAATTTTATTTGGCAAAATCAAAGCAGATATCCAGACTTTCTCTGTTACACTAACCTTATATCAACGCGAGAACGGGGACTTCTTTCTCCCGTTTAAAGACAAATCCGCCCCCAAAGAAACCTATGGAGGCGGACGTTTTCTAGATATACCCCTAACAACTGTAAAAAACAATCGGTTGCGGGTGGACTTCAATCTAGCGTATAATCCCTATTGTGCTTACAATGAAGATTTCGCCTGTCCTATACCTCCCGCGGAAAACACCCTCCCGATTCGCATCGAGGCAGGTGAAAAACTATTTAATTAACCTGGTGTAGCGATGCCGCGCCAGAAAGATCTTTCTTGATCAAGGGACTTCCTTTGTATTTCACATGGGAAGCACCAGAGGCATCTACTTGTAAGGTTTTCTGTACATGTAATTGTGCATTACTAGCACCCGAGGCTTCCACATCTACATTCCGAGATAGAAACTCCAAGGCTTTCAAGCTACTAGCCCCCGAGGCATCTACCTTTAAGTAATCAGATTGACCGCTCATTTTAAAGTCTGAAGCACCGCTTAATTCTATGCGTAATTTATCGGTTCTTAGACCCTCAGCTACTCCCTTCGCTGCCCCAGAGAATAGCAAACGCATTTCCTCTTCATTAATAAAACCTTGTAAATCAACTTTACAAGCACCCGTAAATTCTCCACTTTCAAGACGAGGAAGGGTAATATTAACGACTACTTTAGATCGATTATTATTCCAACCCCAATTCCAGGTTGACTCATAACTAATCTGCAATTTCCCAGCGGAAGAGGTAACCTCTATATCTTCCAAATCTTTTTCACGTCCCGTAATAGAAACAGCATACACATTCCCTTTGTGAACATGCACTTCGAAGGCACTCCCTAACTCGATGGATTTGAAATTAGCTACTTTGAATTTTTTAGTAATTACGGCAGGATCTGCGAAAGAACTAAAAACGACTAAAAAGGCGGCGAATAAAGACAAGATTTTTTTCATATTATTTGAATTTGTTGCTAGATGCAAAACGATCAAAAAAGGTTGCATATTATTTTAACACACTCCATTTATAACTCACACCGGCGTTTGTTTTATTCGAGAATTTCGAACTTTCATATTTCTTTCCTTGTACCGTTTTAGAGGCATTTAACTCTACTTTGGCATATTTATCCAGAGAAACAAAAGCTTTTTCGACTGCAAAATCCGAAGCAATTAACTCCGCAGAATCAAATAAAGCCGCATTTAATTGAACTCCACCACCTTTTAGCGTTAAAGAATGGAATCCGCGTAAAATAACATCTAAAGTGGAAGACGTAAATCCTTCGATTTCAGTACTTGCATTTCCCCCTAACTCAACCTTAGTCAATTCTGGCACCACAATCTCTACCTGGATACCCGGTTGAATTTTGTCTATGATCAATACGTTGTTTTCCACGTGAACCGAACTTTCTAAGGCCTGGTTTCCTTTATAGGTAACCTTAGGAAGATCTCCACGCGTGATTTTGATTTGAGATGATTCCGTATTCAAACCTTGAATGGAGGTGAAATTTTGCAAGTCCTTCGTGATGGTGAAACCAACTTTCTCATCAGAGAAGTCTTCGTCTTTCGACTCTTCGTCCGAATGAGGAATCCGGTTTAGGCAAATCAAGCCTTTATCTGCAGAGAATGTCCATAAAGAACCAATGAATAAATCTTGGCCTTCTTCGTGGAAATAACCCCCTTCTATCACATTATCCATATAGTGGGCAAAGTCACGAGTCATACTAAAAGATTTACCATACGGAATCATAATCTTCACTCTCAAGCGTTGCGCTCTAAACCGTGCGTCAGAAAGACCAAAATGCGTATCGAAACGTAAGTCTTTCCCTTTTTGCAGGTAATTATACTTGATCTTTTTGGCATTCGACTCCGCTTCCTTACGCGTTAAACCCTGAGATTTCGCATATTGAATCACTTGAATGGTTTTGCCGTCATAGCCTTCAATTTCGATATTGGCCCGATTAAAACGTTCTTGGTTATAATCATGGTTCTCTTCATCGTCTTCAAATTCAAAGCCTAACTCTTCCACCTTCTCCCCTAACATCATTTGCCAGATCGTTTCGTTATCCTTTTTATCGATGTCTAACACATAAGTCGTAGAATCTGAAACCGCTATATCCTTGACTTGATTGTAGGACGCCGAGCGTTGGAAGTTACGGCCATAGAAAGCTGCCGCTGCGAATAAGCCCACCCATCCCACAATCACCATCGTCGTAGAAGCAATCTTATAGGTCTTATTGTAGAATTTGCGATTCGCTAATAGTGAAATACCAGCGATAGCGATCGAAACAAAGACGGGTAAGAAGGCCAAAACTAATGAAGGTATCGCCCAGAGAGGCAAATCTTTCGCGATTAAATAAAGAGGCAATGGTCCCATGTGAACGAACTGCCCTTGATCAATACCTGTGAAACCGAAGGTACACAAGGCCACTAAAGCAACAATAAAGGCAATTGCTAAAATCAACAAAATGATTCCTACGAAGATTTGAACCATCCAACGAATGATATTCAAAGGTCCTTTCAAAGCGCTGAATACAGTCGCAGCGATACGGAATGGGAATAATAATACCTTCGTTAACGCCTTCTCTTCGGTCTCATTCGGCTGAATACTCTTCTTAATATTGTTCTCAATATTTTCCAAGGTAATCGGCTCACCGGTCATCTCCATCTTATCCTTCATCGTTTTCGCCTCAGGAGTAATGACTAAAATAACTAGGTAGGCAATCACACCCGACCCAAACAATCCAACCGATAAAACCGCTATCACGCGTAATAAACCTACATCCCAGCCAGTATAGGCCGCAATACCCGCCATTACACCACCGATCACTTTTTTCTCCGGATCACGGTAAAACTTGCGATAGGATTTATCATCATCCGGATTCATTTCACCTGGAATGGCTGCCCAAAGAATGATATAAGCCCAGAAAACAACATTTCCAAGATGAAACAAGGGGAAACTTGCGCTCAGCAATACTAATAAAATCAACCGCACCCAGATCGGGTCTACTTGAAAATAGCGCGCAATACCAGCAGCCACTCCACCCAATTGCTTGCGGGTGATGTCACGACGGAAAACTTTAGGACCTTCTTCTGATTTAGGTGCGGTATAGCCTTCCTTCTTGTCTTCTACCTCTTCCACTTGCTTGAAATCAGCAACTGTTCCTAAGGAAGCGATTAAGGCATCCACGTGTGCCTGGGAAATAGCTTCGGTTTTATCTGTTTCTCTGATGTTCCAAAACTTCTCCGCAATACTCGATTCAATATCGGCGATAATTTCCTTCGATCCCTCAAATGACGCGAAATACGCATGAATGGATTTTAAGTATGCATCTAAAGTAGCGTAGGCGTCCTCTTCGATGTGGAAGACAAATCCAGCAATGTTAATTGATAAAGTCTTTTTCATGTGTGTTTTCGTTATGCCTTTAGGGAAGCGTTTGAGATTTGGTTAACGGAGGACTGCAATTCGTCCCATGTTTCGGACATTTCAGTTAAAAACTCTTGTCCTTTTTCTGTTAATAGATAATATTTCCTAGGCGGTCCGGAGGCTGATTCGACCCAACGGTAGTCTAAAAAGCCCGCATTTTTTAAGCGAGTTAATAAAGGATATAGCGTACCTTCCACGACCATAATCTTCGCAGAAGTTAACTCAGCTAACATAGTAGAGGCATAAACCTCTCCTTTTGAGATAATTTTAAGGATGCAGAATTCAAGTATTCCCTTCCTCATTTGCACCTTGGCATTTTCAATATCCATGGGTTATTTGTTTATTTTGACAATGCAAATATAGACAAGGTACTATGTAATACAAAGTACCTTAGAAAATTTATTTGTGATTTTGGATAAACGGTTGGTAATTTGTGATGAACGTACCCTTTTAAGGGTAAGAATTATGAAACTAGTAAAAGATTTTTCCTTGCCCTTAGCCTTTTACAACCGCGATACCTGGTTGAAGGTGGCCTTTTTTGCGGTTAGTGTGGTGATGGCAGGGTTCTCTTTGTACTTCACTGATGGCTTGGTAACCAAGCTGGAGGAACGGGAGAAGCAACAAATCGAGTTATATGCGGAGACTATTCGCTATGCGCTGACCAGTGATAATAACGCAGACATCAATTTCTTTTTTGAGCGAATCAAAAAAGTAAACGAGAATAATACGATCCCGGTGATTTGGAAAGATGGATCCGGGCATTTGAATTCCATCAACATCCCCTTAACAGAGACACTAAGTACAGAACAGAAGCAAGAAATTTTACAACAGAAGTTAGCTGAGATAATTGCTGAGAACAATAAACCCATCGAAATGGATATGGGTTTTCAGAAAGAATACATCTATTATGGAAATTCGAAACTGTTGAAATTATTACGCTACTATCCACTTTCACAATTATTAGTGGTATTAATCATCGGATTTTTAGGTTACATCTTTCTTTCCTATTCACGTAGAGCGGAGCAAAACAGGGTTTGGGTAGGATTAGCAAAAGAAACGGCTCATCAATTAGGAACCCCCCTTTCTTCTTTAACAGCCTGGGTAGAATTATTGAGAAATGAGCCGCATATCAATCCCGATATCGTGTTGGAATTATCGAAAGATATCCAAAGATTAGAAACGATCACCACTCGATTCTCTAATATTGGATCAGCTCCTATATTAAAACTAGAGGATATCGAGTCTGTGATTCAAGCATTTATCAACTATTTAAAAATTCGCATTTCATCTAAAGTCACGATTGAAATTCATTCCTCTTTAGCCGCTAACCAATTAGCGAATATCAATAAATACCTGTTTGAATGGGTGATTGAAAATATTTGTAAAAATGGAGTAGATGCCATGAGTGGAAATGGTCATCTGAGAATTGAATTAAAAGAAGGTAAGAATAATCAAATTCATATTGATATAAATGATACAGGTAAAGGAATCTTGGCCAGTAATACTTCTAAAATCTTCTCTCCCGGCTTTTCTACCAAAAAAAGGGGTTGGGGCTTGGGCTTAACATTAGCAAAACGAATTATCGAAAATTACCATGAAGGGAAATTAATTTTAAAGTCCACTGAAATAAGTAAAGGTTCTACTTTCCGTATTTCACTTCCTAAACCCGCGTAAATGACTGATCCTAATATCGTTTTTGGTTCTGCTCTCTGTATTATTGCCATTGGTTATGCGTTAAAAAGTGCAGGATTTATTCAGGAATATGATGGGAAATCGATATCGAAATTCCTGATGCATACCACTTTCCCGGCATTAGTATTCTCCACAATGATTCGAGTGAACATTACCTGGGACCTCATCTACCTTCCGTTGATTGCGATGTTTTTTGGGATGTTTTTATCCTTCACCGCATTTCACTTATTCAAAAATATAGAACCCGAAAACCGAGGAGTAATGACCGTTGGAAGTGCGGGATTTAATTTAGGAATCTTTGCTTATCCTTTGATTGAAGGAATTTTTGGAATACAGGGGTTGACTTATGCCATTATGTTTGATCTAGGGAATTCAGTAGTGAACTTCTTTGTGAATTACGGAATGAGCAACTATTTCAGTCGCGGGCCTAAAAATGATAACATTGCCAAACACATTTTCAGTAGAATCATATCACTTCCACCGCTGCAAGCGATGGTCCTTGGAGTAGTCGTTAATTTAGTAGGGATTAAGTTTCCGTCATTTGCGCTAGACATCATTTCAACCATTGCATCTGGCAATAAATCCATTGTGTTACTTTTAATGGGAATTTACTTCAGCGTTCGTCTCACTAAAAAAACCTATTTCCGAGTTTTCCAAGTACTAAGTCTTCGCTATTTTATGGGTTTTTTAGTTGGTTGCATTTGCTTCTATCTCCTGCCCTTCGATTTAGGATTTAGGAACCTATTGATGCTATGTCTGATCTTACCCGTAGGAATGACCGTTATCACCTATTCAGATGAATTGAATCTAAATACACCACTTGCCGCTTCTTTAGTGAACATATCCCTAGTTATCAGCTTTGCCATCATGTGGATCATGGTGACAGTTTTCCATATGAGCGCGCTTTAAACGATTTTTTTTGGTAATTTTATGAAACATTGGCTTATAGAACTGGTTTAGTTCGTAACCAATTCTCAATTATTATGGTAGTACCCTACAAGAATCAGTCCAAAGGAAAAAAAGAACAAGTCGCTGACATGTTTAATTCCATCTCCCATAAATATGATTTTCTGAATCATTTATTAAGTGGAGGGATTGATATTATTTGGCGCAAAAAAGCGATCAAATTATTACAAAATAAGGGAATCAAATCCGTTTTAGATATTGCTACCGGTACAGGCGATTTTGCGATTGAAGCCTTAAAAATTAAGCCTGAAAAAATAGTTGGAATTGATATTTCTGAGGGGATGTTATCCTTTGGAGTGGAAAAAATTAAAAAATTAGGATTAAATAACATCATTTCTTTGCAAAAAGGAGATTCTGAAAAAATTCCTTTCTCAGACAATAGTTTCGATGCGATTACCGTTAGTTTTGGTGTTAGAAACTATGAAACCTTAGATAAAGGTTTGAAAGAGATGAACCGTGTATTAAAACCAGGTGGACATTGCTTGATTTTAGAATTTTCGAATCCTAAAAATTTTCCAATGAAACAGCTTTATAGCTTCTATTCGAAATTTTGTTTGCCGGTATTAGGTAAATTAATTTCCAAAGACCCAGCTGCTTATACCTACCTTCCTGAATCCGTTCAAGCCTTTCCAGATGGAAAAGACTTCCTGAAAATTTATGAAGAATGTGGATTTATAAATACACAATGGATCCCGATGACGGGAGGAATTTGTTCTATCTACTTAGGACATAAAAAAGCAAAAAACGCGTGAAAAAAAGCATCTTCAACGGATTTATTATAGCCCTTTGCCTCTCTTTTTCCCTAAAAAGCCAGGTACATAAATACGTTCAATTGCATGATGAATATTATGACAATAAACCCGTCCATTTCGGGTTTATGATTAGTCACGCATCTACTAATTTTCTTTTAGGAGCAGCTCCTAAATACCTATCAAATGCTGCGCCCTCATTAGCCTTAAATGCAAGCTCACCTAAGACATCAGGATTCCAAATTGGAGGTACTGTTAATTATGCTTATGATAAACATTATGAGGTTCGTTCTGGATTAAATATCGCCCTGTATGAGCGCCAGATAGAGTTTAATGAAGTAACACCCACGGGAATAAATACAACAAAAAGCTATTTCAGAGAATCTACATGGCTAGAAATTCCCGTCAATTTAAAGTACCGATCGCTTCGAAGAAAGAACCACCGAATTTATATAATGGGTGGATTTAAATTAGGTATTGAAGCAAATGTAAAAAGAACAGGGGAGCAAATTCAAGCGAAAACCACGGATGTTTCCTTGGAATATGGATTCGGATTCGAACAATTTTATAAATTTTTTAAATTCAATCCTGAATTAAAATTTTCTCATGGTGTGAATAACTTGTATCTGAGCTCTTTAGGAGGTTCATCTGCATTCTCTAGGTTCAATCAGTACAATTCACATACGATTAGCTTGGTATTTTATTTCGAATAAGTTAATCTAGTCCCTTTCGTGCTTTTTTAGGATCAATAACTGTTTCTAAGCTACTAACGGCTGAAACACCAAACCAACCAGCACCTTGTAGTCGTGAAGCTGGATTAACATTCTTAATATTGGTAGGAATATTAGCCGCGGGTCTTGAAAATAAACCCGCATTATTAAGTTCTAATCGAGCTTGTGTATAAAAATTGAATTGATCCTCTGAGATAGACCAAAGTTCTACCTTGATTTTATCTTTTTCAACATAAAGTCGAGGAGAAATAGAACGACGAATGGGTAAAATAAAAAGTAAGCCATCCGTCATGGCTCCTTTTTGAAAACCCGCATCATAAACCAAGGTTAAATTAGAAGGATCATTAAATAACTTATCATTTCTGTACGTTTTTACTCTATAACAATCTCCAGCACCTTGTATGTCTCGTGAAAAAAAATGAGCCTCATAGCCATTTTTAGGATTGTCATCGTCTGATTGTCGACCATTAGCCTCATCGAATTGATATAATATAGAATCTATCGGAGGAACCCGATTCAATCGAGCCTTAGCCGTTAATTCTTCATTCTGCCACTTTACACGAAGTGTAAAAGTGGTTCCTACCTTACCAATAGTAGGTTGAAGCTCACTAGGTTCCCACACATAAATTCCACTAGAGGCTACTTTCTCCTTAAAATTAAACCTATTTCCGAGTGTGTCTGTGACCACTACCTCAGCCCCATTTATTTTAGGCACATTGGTCTGATCAAAATAATCTTGAGAGCGCGATAATATAATTTGCTGAGGCGTATTTAAGTTAGTCAAACTAGCTTCCACTACAAAGTAATTATCCGAAACCGGACTAGGTAGATTAACTACCTCCTCACAAGAAGTTAATACAATCAGTAAAACTAGAAGAAAATACGGCTTCATCTTAGAAGGAAAAATTATAGGTGACAGCAGGAACAAAAGAACCAATGATAGATAATTGAACCGCTTCTGTTTTTACAGAATTATCTTCGTTAGGTCTAGTGTAAATGGAAAAAGGATTTTTCCGATTATACAAATTATATACGGAGAAAACCCACTCAGAACTACCTTTTCCAAATAAGGCTTTCTTATTTTTCTTGGTAGCAGAAATATCTAATCGGTGATAATCCGGTACACGAATATTTCCACGTGTACCAGGTATCGTTTGAGGATAGGCTATCCCGTCGAAAATATATTTTTGGGCTGGAACCGTGTAAGGAACACCTGTTATATAAGCGAAATTAGCCCCAAATGACCATTTATCTGATAGCGAATATTGACCCACTAAATTTAGAGTATGTGTACGATCATATCGATTAGCATACCAATCATTATTGTTAAGGCCCTCTATTTTACGTTCTGTTCTTGCTAAGGTGTAACTTGCCCAACCCGTTAATTTTCCTACGTTCTTTTTTAAGAAAAATTCAATTCCGTATGCTCTACCATCCCCAAATAATAAGTCTTTTTCAAAATAGGGATTAAGAAATAAATTAGCTCGATCAGCATAATCAATTTGATTTTGCATGTCTTTATAATACACCTCGACAGAAGATTCATAATTATTCCCATCAGCCCCAAAATTTTTAAAAAATCCTAAAGCTGCCTGATCAACAATCTGGGGTTTAATATTATTTGTTGATGAAGTCCAAACATCCAATGGCGTTGATGCGGCCGTATTCGACATTAAGTGAATGTACTGAGCCAAGCGATTATAACTTAATTTCAACGAAGTCGACTCGTTTGCCGTTACATTCATGGCAAATCGAGGCTCCCAATTTCCATAAGAAGCAACAACCGCGTCGGGGTCTGTTTGATTAATTTTTAATACGTACCCTGATGGATTTTCCGTACTAAGCGGAACCGGAATTCGATCATAATATTCGCCATTCAAACTTTTATAGTCATAATTAGAGTATCGAACTCCATATTGAACCGTCAACCAAGCGTTAAGTTTCCAATCATGTCCAATGTAGGCAGATGATTCAATCCCCCGTTTATTAGCTTGACCAAACTGCCTTTTCTCACCATTAGAAGTTGCGTTGGCTTTTCCAGGTGTAAAATCATAAGAAAGCAACTGCCCCCCAAAACTGATGGTATTATCAGGTCTTACATAATAGGTAAAATCAGGTTTGATACTCAGATTCTCTATATTTGATGTCCATTTAAAAGAATCATTGGGACGCTTATTTTCAATGTCAGAATCTAACATGTAATCGTAATTACTGTAGAAAGCTGTCGCATTTAAAAATAACTTATTCGAGAACACATGATTCCAACGAGTTGTCAAGGTGGAATTACCCCAATCAAAACCAAATCCTGTCCCAAACACGTCGCGTCCAAAATAACCCGACATGAACACAGTATTTTTAGAGTTGATGGTGTAATTCACTTTAGCCGTCAAGTCATAGAAATTAAAAGCGGCATTGGCATTATTTCCAGTCAAAAAGGGTTTGGCTAAAATATCAATATAAGAACGACGTGCAGCCACGATAAATGAGGCTTTATCCTTAACGATGGGAGCCTCTATAGATAGACGAGAGAAAATGACCCCTACTCCTCCGTTCACCTCTAATTTCTTCGCATTACCCTCTTTCATTTTTACATCCAAAATCGAAGAAGCACGACCACCATACATGGCAGGAATACCCCCTTTAAACAACTTAACATCTTTTACCGCATCTGGATTGAATACAGAGAAGAAACCAAAAAGATGGGATGAATTATACACAGGTGCATCATCTAGTAAGACTAAATTTTGATCTACACCACCACCACGAACGTTAAAGCCAGAAGCACCTTCTCCCACAGTAGAAACCCCAGGTAATAATTGAATGGCACGAACTAAATCAACCTCCCCCAAAAGGGCAGGTATTTTACGTATTGTTTTAATATCCACCTTATTAACAGACATCTCAATCCCTCTCACATTCTCATCATTTGAACGTGCGTTGACAATTACCTCGGCTAATTCTTGTGAATCGGCTACCAATTCAAGAGACAATTCTTGAGACTTAGCGGCTACCACAATCTCTTTTTCACGCTTCTTAAAACCAGAAGAGGAAAATACTAAAGTGTACTTGCCGAACGGAAGAGTTAAACTATAAAATCCGTACGTATTTGTTACGTTACCTGTTTTAAGTTCTTTTACATAAACACTCGCACCTATAAGGCCTTCTCCACTTGCAGCCTCCCTAACATAGCCACTTACGGTAGATTTCTGAGCCAAAACAATTCCTGGAAAAACAAGAAAAACAAAAAGTATTAATGGTCGCATACTATTCAAAACTCAAAGATACGGGAATTGTTTTTTCTGTAAGGTTAAATTATGATAAATGGAAAATAGGCATTATGAAACAATATCGGTAACATAATTCCGATGTTATTGAATTAACGTATTTTTATTTACATTTGTCTAAAACCTATCAACATATGGATTTAAAAGTATTTGGACAAATCATTCGAGAAAAACGAAATGCTATTGGCTTAAAACAAGAAGAACTAAGTCAACAAAGTGGTGTAGCTATTAAAACCATTCATAGCATTGAATTAGGCAAAGGCAATCCTGCACTAAAAACTATTTTACGTATTTTCCAAATACTGGCTCTCGATTTAATTATCGTAGCTTCTAAAAACACTAAAAAATAAGATCATGGAACAAGAAATTAGCTTTGAACGCATTCCAACTCATATTTTTTCAGATTCAGACTTAGCCTCTAAATCAGTAGCCAAAGAAATTTCGGATCTTATTCGCAAAAATAACCAAGCTGGCAAACCAAGTATTTTAGGCCTCGCCACTGGCTCTTCACCTAAAAAAGTATACCAGGAATTAATCCGCATTCACCGGGAAGAAGGCTTGAGTTTTAAAAATGTAATCACTTTTAATCTAGATGAATACCATCCAATGGAGCCGGATTCCATTCAAAGTTATGTGCGTTTCATGAAGGAACAACTCTTTGATCATATCGATATACCGGTAACAAATTACCATTTACCAGACGGGACTCTAGCACTAGAAAAAATTCCAGAATTTTGTAGGGACTATGAAGCAAAGATTGAGCGACTAGGCGGCTTCGATTATTATTTATTAGGAATTGGACGTAATGGGCACATCGGTTTTAACGAACCTGGCTCCACAATTAATTCAAAAACACGTTTAATGACCTTAGACATTACAACTAAGATCGATGCTTCTGCTGATTTTGGTGGACTGCAAAAGGTACCTAAAAAAGCAATAACGCTCGGTATCGACAGTATAATGAAGTCAAAAAAGATTGTCTTAATTGCCTGGGGAGAACACAAAGCGAATAGTGTGGCAAAAGCAGTGGAAGGACCTGTCAACTCCGACATTCCTGCCTCCTACTTGCAATTACATCCCAATGCCTCTTTCATCTTAGATGAAACCGCTGCTTCCATGTTAACTCGCATCAAAACCCCTTGGGTAGTCGATTCAGTTAATTGGGATCGAAGTATGATTAAAAAGGCCGTCACACATCTTTCATTAAGTTTGCAGAAGCCCGTTTTGAAGCTTACATCGAAAGACTATAATGAAAATGGGTTATCAGACCTACTTTCCTTATATGGCCAAGCCTATGAGATTAATATCGAAGTTTTCAATTATTTACAGCATACCATCACAGGTTGGCCAGGCGGAAAACCCAATGCAGATGACACGCATCGACCAGAGCGTGCCTTCCCTGCAAAAAAGAAGGTGCTCATTTTTAGCCCGCACCCTGATGATGATATTATATCTATGGGAGGAACTTTTCAACGGCTTCACGACCAAGGACATGATGTACATGTTGCGTACCAAACGACAGGAAACATTGCCGTAGCAGACGATGAAGCCCTTCGTTTTGCTGAATTTGTCGTTGATTTCAATGAGAAATTTGAAAGCCCAAATGCGAAAGCGAATCGCATCTACAAGGAAGCTATCAAATTCCTGAAGAATAAACCTGACTCTGAGATAGATATTCCTGCCGTTAGAGAAATCAAAGGCTTAATAAGAAAAGGTGAAGCGAAAAATACCTGCCGTTTTGTAGGGATCAAAAAAGAAAATGCACACTTTCTTGAAATGCCTTTCTACGAAACGGGGACCATTCGCAAAAAGCCCATCGGTGAAAAAGATATCAAAATTGTGATGGATCTAATCGAAGAAATTCAGCCACATCAAATCTATGCAGCCGGAGACCTAGCAGATCCACATGGTACTCATAAAGTTTGCCTAGATGCTATTTTAGAAGCCGTAACTCGTTTGAAGCACCGAGAATACATGAAAAATTGCTGGGTTTGGCTCTACAAAGGTGCTTGGGCAGAATGGGATATCGATCAAATCGAAATGGCGGTACCTATGTCCCCAGATCAAGTATTCAAAAAGAGAATGGGTATCTTCAAACACCAATCTCAAAAAGATGGCGTAGTTTTCCAGGGAGATGATTCCCGGGAATTTTGGCAAAGAGCAGAAGAGCGAAACCGGGCAACAGCTTCTATCTACAATGCATTAGGCCTCGCAGAATACGAAGCTATGGAGGCTTTTGTACGTTGGAAATTCTAATCTTTTAAAGCAGCATACAGGATCTCCGCGGCATGCTTCGCATGCCGCTTCGTGCCGTCATGAATTTGATGACGGCAGCTTGTTCCCGACGCGACGATATCGACCTCTTCCGGCTGTGATCGCACGGTAGGAAACAAAACTAATTCTCCTATCTGCATGGATAGATCGTAATGCTCTTTCTCATAGCCGAAAGAACCCGCCATCCCGCAACAACCAGAAGGGATTAATTGCACCTCAAAATTTTCCGGCAAGGAAAGCGCCTTCTTCGCTGCCACCAGCGAAGAGATCGCTTTTTGCTGGCAGTGTCCATGTAATTTCATTAACTTCTTCTCGGAACTAAACGCCGAAGACGAAATACGCTTCGCATCTGCCTCACGAGCGATAAACTCCTCTAACAAAAGGGTGTTTTTCGCTAATTCCTTTGCTTTCATCACCCATTCATCTGAAACTAAATCAGGATATTCGTCTCTAAATGTCAAAATAGCCGATGGCTCAATACCTACTAAAGGTGTATTTTCAGAAATCAACGAAGACCACAAGCGCACATTTTGCATGGCTAAGACGCGAGCCTCATCTAACATCCCTTTGGACAAATACGCACGTCCCGAAATCGGGTGCGGAATCGTCTTCACTTCATAACCTAAGCGCTCTAAAAGTAGCACAGTGGTTCGACCAATTTCAGCGTCATTAAAATTCGTGAACTCATCCACGAACAAATAAACTGATTTAGCTTGAACAAGGCTTGTACGCGACTTTAACCAAGACCACAAAGTTTGCTTCGCCAGCAAAGGCATCGTCCGATCAGGATGGAATCCAACTAGCGCATTCGAGATGCGTCTTATTGCTGGAGTACCCATCACGAAATTGTATAAGAATGGTACGTTCGAAGCGATGTTCGAAAGTTTTGCGAAGTTACCCACTAACCAAGAACGCAAAGGAAGTCCTTTCTCTTTTTGGTATTGGTACAAAAACTCCATCTTTAACTTCGCCACATCCACATTCGACGGACACTCGGCCTTGCAACCCTTGCAGGCTAGGCAAAGATCCATCACCTCTTTAATCTCCTCATGAGCAAAACGATTGGGCTGCTCAGAACGCGTTAAAAATTCCCGTAAAATATTCGCACGAGCTCGGGTCGTCTCTTTTTCGTTGCGCGTTGCCATGAAGGAAGGACACATGGTACCTCCCGATACAGGTGTTTTTCGGCAATCACCAGAGCCATTGCATTGTTCTGCATGCTGCAAGACATCTTGACCCTCATAGCGAAAAGCTGTCTTAAATTCCGGCGTTTGTTGACCGGCTTCGTAGCGCAAAAATGTATCCATTGGTGGTGTATCCACGATCTTATTAGGGTTAAATACCCCCTTCGGATCCCACCATGACTTTAATTCACGCATTAATTGGTAATTCTCCTCTCCCACCATCCAGGGGATAAACTCCCCACGTAAACGGCCATCCCCATGTTCTCCTGAAAGAGAACCCTTGTATTTTTTCACTAAACGAGCAATCTCTTCCGCGATGTGACGGAATTGCTCGTGACCTTCTTTAGTCTTTAAATTAATAATCGGACGCAAATGCAACTCACCAGAACCTGCATGGGCATAGTGAACACAGTATAAATTATTTGCTTGTAAAATCTCGTTAAACTCAGCGATAAAGGCCGGAAGGTCATTTACATCTACTGCCGTATCTTCAATCACCGCCACCGCTTTTTCATCACCAGGAAGATTAGACAATAATCCAAGACCCGCTTTTCGTAAGTCCCACACCTTCTTCACATCTGCGCCTGTCACAAAAGGAAAATGATAACCTAGGCCAGCGGCACGCATAGCAGCTTCGCAAGCCTGAGCTTGAGCCGCTAAGTCTTCTGCAGAATCAGACCGCAATTCGACTACTAAAATGGCGCCTGGATCCCCTTCTACAAAGAAGCGATTCATCCGTTGTTCTGGATTTGCCTTGGTACACTCTAAAATATAGTGATCCATGAGCTCTGAAGCGGATGGATTAAATTTAAGTGCAATTAGATTCGCCCTTAAAGCCTCATCAATCGTATTAAAATGACCACAAACTAGACCTAAATGAGCTGGCGGCAATGGATCAACGTGCAACTTAATGCGGGTAGCAAAACAAAGCGTTCCCTCTGAGCCTGCTAAAAGAGAGCAAAAATTAAAGGGCAACTCCGTTGATTCAAAAGCTTGAGTGTGCAGTAACATATCAACCGCATATCCCGTATTTCGGCGATGAATACTTGGCTTGGGAAATTCTTCCGTGATATTTTTTTGGTGATTCGGATCAGAAAGAGCAGCCAGTGTTTTCTCGTAAATTCCGTGTAAACGACTGCCATGAGGAAGCGATTTGACCGTCTCAAATGGGTCTTCTGCCTTAAAATGAACCAAAGTTGCATCAGACAAATAGCCTTCAACCTCTAACACATGATCCCTAGTAGAACCATAAATTACTGAATTAGAACCACAGGAATTATTCCCAAGCATTCCACCGATCATCGCGCGGTTTGCGGTAGACGTTTCTGGGCCAAAAAACAAACCATGCTTTTTCAATTCCACATTCAACACATCCCTCACCACGCCTGGCTCCACCCAAACATAGGATTCTGCTACATTAACCTCTATAATACGGTTAAAAAATTTGGACACATCTACCACCAAACCATTTCCCACCACTTGACCAGCGAGCGAAGTACCGGCTGTTCTTGGGATTAGAGCTACGGAATGCTGATCCGCAAACCGAATAATCTTCTCTAAATCCTCCTGAGTCTCCGGAATCACTACTCCCAAAGGCATCTCCCTGTAGGCAGACGCATCGGTCGCATACAAAGTCTTCATTACGGTATCCGTGTGAAGAGATCCCTGAAGCGTAAGCCCCAGAGCGGAAAGAAGCGAATCGGTGGTCTGCGTCGTCATGGTTTATTTCTTAAGCTGCAATTTACACAAAGCACTGATTAGTAGCAATTGAGCAACTATATAAGTACTCATCACAACGAACGATATCCCCGGAAAGGAATAATAAAACTTCCCAAAAGCCAAAACACTGTCCGAGACCACAAATAAAAACGCCCCCCAGGTGATCATTCGATTATTTAACCGAATGGCAAAATACAACATAGACCCAAGCGCAAAAGCATAAAAGGTTACCGGAATCTTCATTGCCTCCGATAAATATGGATTTAAAAAGGCAAGAAAACTGAATACATAGATTAGAATTCCGACCAGAGGCTGTCGCGCGTGTACTGGAATCCACGCGTGTTCTGAGGCTTGCCTAAAAAAGAGGCGAATGTAGCTCAATTGCATGATCAAAAATGACCCCAAACCAAGCTGAAAATAAAGTGGACTATCTGGAAGCATCAAAAAAACATCCCCCAGCAAAGCAAAAACAGCCGTAAAGAACAAAGCAGGCTTTGGATTCTCCACTGTAATGTGCCCCATCAACAAGATCAGCAATAGCGGCTTGGTGACCAATCTTGCCTCCGCAAAATCAGGAAAAAACAAAAGTATGGCTAATTCTAAAATAGCATCCGCATAAAAGAGTTGTAGGAATATATTTTTCATCCGTTTCATTTATAAAAGCAAAAAAAAATCACTCAACGCAAAAGGTTAAGTGATTTTTTCTTTCAGCTAGGTTAGGATCAAGATCCGCAAGCCTCACAAGCCTCTGGGTTATCCAAAGAACAAGTCATATCTGCTTTATTTTGATCTGCACTGCTATCAAAACTCGCTGCCGCTGCTTTCGCTGCTGCCTCTGAGTACACTAACTCCGTTTCATTCACTAAGTTCGTTTGCTCGATAGCAGGTTCTGCTTGTTTCTCCACGGTGAACTTAATCGCATCCGTTGCCGCTTTTGTACGTAGGTAATACATACCTGTTTTCAAGCCAAGTTTCCAAGCGTGGAAGTGCATCGAAGTTAATTTACCGAAGTTCACATCTTGGATGTGGATATTTAAGCTTTGAGACTGGCAAATATACGCTCCACGATCAGCAGCCATTTCTAAGATGGTCTTTTGCTTAATCTCCCAAACCGTCTTGTACAAATCCTTCAAGTTTTGAGGAATTTCTGGAATGTTTTGTACTGATCCATTGGCGATGATCAACTTATTCTTCATCGAATCGTTCCATAAGTTCAATTTGATCAAGTCTTTTAACAGGTGCTTGTTCACAATGGCAAATTCACCAGATAACACACGACGAGCGTAGATGTTAGAGGTATACGGCTCGAAGCACTCGTTGTTTCCAAGGATTTGGCTAGTAGAAGCCGTCGGCATTGGAGCAACTAATAAGGAGTTACGCACACCGTTCTCAACTACTTTCGTACGAAGATCTTCCCAGTCCCAGTTTCCTGAAGATGGAGTCACGTTCCACATATCGAATTGGAATACCCCTTTTGAGATAGGAGAACCTTCCCATGATGAATACGGACCTTCTACTTTCGCTAATTCCATCGATGTTTCCATCGCTGCGAAATAGATAGTTTCGAAGATGTCCTTGTTCAATTGTTGTGCCTCCTCAGATTCGAATGGCATGCGTAACAAGATGAACACATCCGCTAGACCTTGAACCCCTAAACCGATAGGACGGTGACGTAGGTTCGAGTTTTCCGCTTCTTTGACTGGATAGTAGTTCACATCGATGATCTTGTTCAAATTACGTGTGGCAATTTTTGTCACCTCGTATAATTTTTGATGATCGAAACGTAAAACACCGTTCTCGTCTGCGTTCACATATTTAGGCAAGGCTAAAGAAGCTAAGTTACAAACCGCTACTTCATCTTTCGCTGTATATTCGATAATCTCCGTACACAAATTCGAAGACTTAATCGTACCTAAATTCTTTTGATTTGATTTGTTGTTTGCATGGTCTTTAAACAACATGTATGGAGTTCCCGTCTCTGTTTGAGATTCAAGTACTTTAAACCATAATTCTTGTGCTTTAACGACCGTACGCGCTTTACCAGCTAATTCGTATTTCTCATACAATGCTTCGAATTCCGCTCCGTGTGTATCGGCTAAACCTGGACACTCATGTGGGCAGAATAGAGACCACTCCTCATTGTTCTCCACGCGCTTCATGAATAAATCAGGAATCCAAAGAGCATAGAATAAATCACGTGCACGCATTTCTTCTTTACCGTGGTTCTTCTTCAATTCTAAGAATTCGAACACATCTGCATGCCATGGCTCTAAATAAATAGCGAAGCTACCTTTACGCTTTCCACCGCCTTGATCAACGTAACGCGCCGTATCATTGAATACGCGTAACATGGGGATAATACCATTCGAGGTACCATTAGTTCCTTTGATATATGAGCCTGTTGCACGAATGTTGTGGATGCTTAATCCAATACCTCCAGCAGACTGAGAAATCTTCGCCGTTTGCTTCAATGTATCATAGATTCCTTCGATCGAATCATCCTGCATCGTAAGCAAGAAACAAGATGATAATTGAGGCTTAGGAGTACCTGCATTAAATAGGGTCGGAGTCGCGTGAGTAAACCAACGCTCAGACAATAAATTATAGGTCTCAATTGCTGCTGCAATATCTTCTTTGTGGATACCTACCGCCACACGCATCAACATGTGTTGAGGACGTTCAGCAATTTGACCATCAAGCTTTAATAAATAGGATTTCTCTAGCGTCTTAAATCCGAAATAGTCGTAACCAAAGTCGCGGTCATAGATGATAGCCTCATCTAATTCTACTGCATTGTTTTTGATGATATCATACACCTCCTTAGAAAGAAGCGCAGCGTTTTGTCCTGTCTTAGGGTCTATGTACGTAAACAAACGTTTCATCGTAGCCGAGAAGGACTTCAATGTGTTCTTATGCAAGTTAGAAACTGCGATACGAGCTGCTAGAACTGCATAGTCTGGATGTTTTGTCGTCAAAGAGGCAGCTGTTTCAGCCGCTAAATTATCAAGTTCAGTTGTCTTTACGCCATCAAACAAACCAGTGATCACTTTTCTGGCAACCTCTAAAGGCTGAACAAAAAATGGATCTAAGCTGTAACTCAGCTTTTCAATTCTGGCGGTGATTTTGTCAAACTTAACTGATTCGCGACGACCGTCTCTTTTTACTACGTACATGTGTATCTATCTATTATATTTTAAAACTCGAATTCTATATAAATGTTTAAATCTATTTAAATCAAGAAACAAATCAACCAACAAAAAAGAGACAAAAGATTCCCTGCGTTAAGAGAATTTTTTTCTTAGCTTTTGGACCCAAATTGCGCTAACAAATTGAGTGTGTGGCGGTTTTGTTTTTATGCTTTTCTAAACCAAAAATTGAAGCATCTTTGGCTGAATGTGCTCTTGGTAAAATTAGAAAAAAAGCCGGCTTCGTGCAAACTATTTTTTGGCCAAAATAAATATAAAAAAAGGGCGTATTTGAAATGCCACATGCAAACCCCCGTCACTCAATTCATTAACGGTATTACCTCTTAGAAAAGTGCTAAAAAAATATTTTTTAAAATTTTTCTAGCCTAAAATGAGCATAGAATTCTCTAAAATTTTGTTAAAGAAAAGATTTGGAAAATAGAATACAATTTGTAATTTTGCATCCCTTATTGTAGGATCCAAATATCCCCTTTGGAAAAATAATTTAAACAAGACGGCAGGGAATCGTCTATTATCCATTATCATGAAAAAAGATATCCACCCAGAATACAAAGAAGTTGTATTTCACGATTTATCAGCTGATTACAAGTTTTTAACTCGTTCTTGTGTTGCTACTACAGAGACGACAGAATTCGAAGGAGCTACTTACCCAGTGTACAAACTAGAGGTTTCATCACAATCTCACCCATTCTATACAGGTAAGAACGTATTGTTAGATACAACAGGACGTGTGGACAAATTCAACAAGCGTTACGCGAAGTAATTTTCCTTACGCCTATACTAAAAAGCCTTCTTCCATTTTTGGGGGAAGGCTTTTTTTATCCTAGATTTGTCCAATGCAGCTCTCCGTTTATCTTTTCGAGGATCAGGCTATTAAAGCCGCACTTCAACCCTTGACGCAGCACCGTAAAGTCGCTGAATTATGGGTGGGTACAAGTACCCTAGAAAGTAAATGGCCTACACATGTTTCGAGTCCCGAAATGGCGGACATTCAGGTAATGAGTTCGGTGCTTCCTTTGCCTAGCACATTCGAAATTTTGAATCAACTTCCGACGGACACTTCCTATGTATATCAGGGTCAGATTTTAGCCCAAAGAGGAGAAGGCACTACTACTATAGAGATGCAACTCCCCTTCCTGAAACATCCCGAAGAATTACTGAATTTCCAATCCGAATTTTTGCGAGCGGAGATCAAAGGAAATAATCCTGTTCCCGGAAACAATACGTTTATCTGTTCGGAAGAAATCTACATCCATCCCTCCGCTTCCATAAAAGGAAGTGTTTTAGATGCAAGCCAAGGCCCTATCTATATAGGTGAAGGAGTCACCATACAAATAGGCACCTTGATTCAAGGTCCTGCAGCGCTCCTGAAGGACGCAACCACGAATATAGGGGCGAAGATTCGCCCGAATACCACCATAGGCCCTGGATGTAAAGTAGGCGGTGAAATCAACCACTGCATTTTCTTTCCTTTCAGCAACAAGGCGCACGATGGATATCTAGGCAATTCGATAGTGGGCTCCTTCTCGAATTTAGGCGCTTTAACGAATGGATCTAACCTACGAAACGATATACAACCCGTTTCGCTTTATGATTATACATTGAAAGCGTCGCGAAATACGGGTCTGAAGTCTATAGGCCAAATCATCGGCGATTTCGTCACCACCGGAGTAAGCACTTCCTTTAATACGGGAACCGTCATAGGCAGCCATTGCAACGTTTCGAGTATTGGATTTCCGCCGCGTTACATCCCCTCCTTTAGTTTTGGGGAGTATCCTGAATTGCGAGCCTTTAATTTCGAGAAAGCCTATGCCGCAGCCTGTGCTTGGATTAACTTGAAAAACCAACAAATACCCGAAAATCTACGCCAAAGCATGGAAGAAATTTGGAAAGCGGACACATCTTTCCGAAATTAGTTCTTTCTTTCTAAAAAGCCATTTGCATGCGATT
>JBEBDF010000030.1:0-22320 GCA_041157105.1 Bacteroidota bacterium
CCAGAGCCACAGGCTGTTTGGCAAAAGTCTCTATCAGAAGAATTCTGGGCCAGTAAGGCAAATGCCTATTTCAAAAAAGAAAAGGGTAGTACAGAACGTGGCGTTTGGGAGGTAAAGAAAGGGGTGCCGGATAAATGGTTTATGCCTTATAAATCTGATACACTAGATTTAAATTTCAAAATATCCTTGTCTTCTTTTAAACACGTCGGTATTTTCCCTGAACAGGCATCTAATTGGGAATTTTTGGCAAAAAATATTCCCTTATTAAAAACTCCTAAACCGAAATTCTTGAACTTATTCGCCTATACGGGCGGCGCGAGTTTAGCCTGTAAGCAGGTGGGTGCGGATGTTACACACGTAGATTCCGTTAAACCTGTTCTATCTTGGGCGAGAGAGAATATGGAGGTCTCCAAGCTGGATAATATTCGTTGGATGGCAGAGGATGCGCTTAAATTCGTGAAACGCGAGGCAAGACGCGGAAACTTTTACCAAGGAATTCTATTAGATCCTCCTGCATATGGTCGCGGACCAGAAGGTGAGAAATGGGTATTAGAAGAACAAATCGACGATATGTTACGGTCTGTAAAAGAGATTTTAGACCCGAAAGAACATATTCTTTTAACAAATGTATACTCATTAGGTTTCTCAACACTTGTCGTAAAAAACTTAATGAAGGGTATCTTCCATGTGCCAGATGAGGCAGAATCAGGAGAAATCTATTTGAATGATGAATACGATAAAAAACTCCCTTTAGGAGTCTTTTATCGGTATTTGTACCAATCCTAGTTTTTCGGATAAATAACACCCTTAGCAGCTAAAAGTGTATTTTTCATCAAAGAAACGATGGTCATTGGACCTACACCTTTAGGAACAGGGGTGATATAAGAGCACTTAGACGCTACATCATCAAAATCTACATCACCTTTCAGGGCAAATCCAGATTTTTTAGTCGCATCTTCTACACGTGTTAAACCAACGTCTATAACTACGGCACCCGGTTTGATGTGTGAGGCCTTGATAAATTCGGGTATACCCAAGGCTGCAATAACAATATCCCCTTGAGAGCAAATCTCTTCTAAATTCGAGGTTCTTGAATGCGTTAAAGTAACGGTACAATTGCCCACTGGATGATTACGTTGCATCAAAATAGACATGGGTAAACCTACAATTTGGGAACGCCCCACAACTACACAATGCTTCCCTGTTGTTTCGATCTTATAATAAGCTAATAAATCAAGCACGCCTTGAGGCGTCGCAGAAATATAGGCTGGTAAACCTTTTGCCATACGACCAATATTGATCGGGTGGAAGCCATCTACATCCTTAGAGGGATGTATAGTCTCCATTACTTTATCCGGATTAATGTGTGCAGGAAGAGGTAATTGAACAATTAAACCATCCATATCTGGATTGTCATTCACCTTTTGAACTTCCGCTAGCAAATCGGATTCTGAAATCGTTGGATCAAAACGTAAAAGGGTAGAAGCAAAGCCTAATTCCTCGCAGGACTTCACTTTATTCGCTACATACGTCTCTGAAGCACCATTATTACCTACGAGAATTGCCACTAAATGAGGAACTTTTTGTCCAGCAGCTATCATTTGTTTTACTTCTTCACCGATGGCGATTTTCATCGTTTCGGCCACCATCTTGCCATCTATAATCTGACTCATATACTTATTTTTTACGTGCTTTCTTAGGGGCTGGAGCGGCATCGCCTAAGGCTAAACACTCCTCTAATGTTAAATCTGCTGGCTCGGTTCCTTTCGGGATCTTCACATTTCGTTTTCCAATTTGGATATACGGACCATACATACCATTGACAACTTTCACCATATCATTTTCTGCGAATTCCTTGATGAATTTATTCGCTTCTACTTTACGTTTTGCCTCGATTAATTCAATCGCACGCGCTTGATCAATCGTCGCTAAATTATCCGTTTTAGCTAAAGAATAATACTTCCCATTATGCTTAACATAGGGGCCAAAGCGGCCTTTACCTGTCTCAATTAAAAAATCCTCAAAGTATCCGAGACCTCCAGCCTCTGCATCTTTCAAGGCTTGAGCAATCACCGCAATCGCTTTATCGACTTCAATGGTGAATGGATCATGTGTATCCGGTAAACTCGTAAACTTACCATCATATTTAATATAAGGTCCTAATTTACCTGCACCAATAATGACCGGCATATCATTGTGAATACCCACTTCACGGGGCAATTTAGGGCGCTCTAATAAGGCCAAAGCCTCTTCAAAAGTCAATGTGCTAACCGACTGTGTCTTCGTCAAATTCGCAAATACGGGTTTCTCTTCTTCAGAGGATTCCCCTAACTGCACAAATGGACCAAATTTACCTAAACGCACTGACACTAAACGCCCAGACTTAGGATCAACTCCTAATTCACGGCCACCTCCTACAGAACTGCGGTTGATCGATTTAGAATCCTCGATGGTCTGGTGGAAAGACTTATAGAAGTTTTTCATCAACACAGTCCACTCTAATTTACCTTTGGCGATGTTATCAAATTCATCCTCCATTTCTGCAGTAAACGTATAATCGACTACATTTTCAAAGTTCTCGACCAAGAAATCCGTCACCATTGTACCAATGTGCGTTGGAAATAACTTCGCTTTTTCCGTACCTACAGTTTCAGTCGCTTTCGTGCCTGAAATTTCGTTGTTCGCAAGTACCCAGGTTTGGAATTCACGTTCTCTACCCGGACGATCTTCCTTCACCACATAAGCACGTTTTATAATGGTAGAAATAGTAGGAGCGTAGGTCGATGGACGTCCAATGCCTTTCTCCTCCAAAGCCTTCACTAAACTAGCTTCTGTATAACGTGGCGCAGCACGCGTAAATCGTTCCTGCGCTTTCATTTCATCTAATGACAATACTTGACCCACGTTCAAAGGAGGTAGCATATCTTTGTTCTCATCCTCGTCTTCGTCATCTTTCCCCTCCAAATAAGCCTTTAAAAATCCTTCAAAAGCAATCACTTCTCCTTGAGCCGATAATAACTCTTGAGTAGTCGAAATATCGATTAAAGCCGTCGTACGCTCAATCAAGGCATCTGCCATTTGAGACGCAATCGCACGCTTCCAAATTAATTCATACAAACGCCTCTCACGCGCATCACCAGTAATACTGTGGTTCGCAAAATCCGTAGGGCGAATGGCTTCGTGGGCCTCTTG
The DNA here is from genome assembly GCA_041157105.1 of Bacteroidota bacterium. GTDB lineage: Bacteria > Bacteroidota > Bacteroidia > Cytophagales > Spirosomataceae > Aquirufa. Next base: position 3,193 of record JBEBDF010000030.1, read on the forward strand.
CGCACTTTCAGACTTTGTTTTGAATTGTCGGCTATAGTGGAATTTAGCGCCATAGGCTGACTCAATTTCCGCTTTCGCCTTATCTCTTGCCTCTTGCGATAACATTGTAGAATCGGTACGCATATACGTGATACGACCAGATTCATATAATTTCTGTGCGACTGACATCGTAGTAGCCACCGCAAAACCTAATTTACGAGAAGCTTCTTGTTGTAGGGTGGAGGTCGTAAATGGAGGTGCGGGTGATTTTTTAGCAGGTTTTGTTTCCAAACTCTTAATGCTGAACGCAGCACCTACACATTTTTTCAAGAAGTCTAATGCGTCATTTTCTTTAGCAAAAGACTTAGACAACTCTGCTTTCAAGACTTTTTTTCCAGGCAAATCAAAATGAGCTACCACTTTAAACGTAGCAATAGCCTCATGATTTTCGATTTCTCGCTCGCGCTCTACGATTAAACGAACCGCCACGGATTGTACCCGACCTGCTGATAAACCTTTTTGCACTTTAGACCAAAGTACAGGAGACAATTCAAAACCAATTAAGCGATCCATTATTCGGCGAGCCTGCTGCGCATTCACTAAATCCATATCAATGGTTCGTGGCTGTGTAATAGCTTGTAAAATCGCTGGTTTCGTAATTTCTCGAAAAACAATACGCTTAGCATTATCCTTTAAACCTAAGGCCTCCTTTAAATGCCACGAAATGGCTTCTCCCTCGCGGTCATCGTCCGTTGCTAACCAAACTTCCTCTGATGATTTAGCTAAACTTTTTAACTCTGAAATGACTTTCGTCTTATCCGCTGAAACCACATAGGTTGGAGCGAAGTCATTCTCCACATCGATGGCTTTATCTCCCTTTAAAGGTAAATCGCGCACGTGACCAAAAGAAGACTTCACCACGAAATCCTTTCCTAAATATCCCTCTATGGTCTTCGCTTTTGCAGGAGACTCGACTATGACTAAATTTTTTGCCATTATGCTGGTTAAAAAATGAAAATCCTAAAATGACCCCAAATATAAGGGCTCTAAATTTAACAAAGAGGCAAAACTCGTCTAAAAGCAAAAAAAAATTATTCTGGGATATTTCCGATGCGAATTCTTGAATTGATATTTATTCGAAATCCAATGTAACTAAATTGACCATTAATAAAGTTAGCGATTCCTTCAAGACGCAGCACCTTAAAAACGCCATCTAGTCCATACCCTAATTCATTATAGAATAAATTTTGATTCGGAACGTAATTAACATTAGCAATCAAGACTTCCTTTACGTACAGTTTTTTCATTCCAAGTAAAGGCTTTAACCAAAGATTTGAAAACTGAAAAAAGCTAAGTGCCTCTAAATAGGTTCCTGCGGTGGAATTGGCGTAATGATTTACGTTCAATCGTTGATTAGAACCATTCGTGAAATTCTGATAATAACCCATCAAACGATGAGAGGCTAACATTTCTCCAGCCTGAATTAGATTAAATGTTCCATTATAATGTTTAAAATCAATAAAATAGGAGGGCTTATTCCCAATAAAAGTACCTGCATTTATCAATAAGCCCATTTTAATCCAGGGATTTACCTCAATATTTTGCAAATAAGAAAGCTCTACTTGATTAAAATCCGTGGTTGATCCGTAAACATCTTTCCAACCAGCCCGGTATTTGGCCAAAATAAGAGGAGAGGAACCCCAATCAGTTATTCGCGTATTTGCCCGATAACTTTGTGTCAAAAAAGGCCTAAAACCTAGTTGCAATTGCGTAATAAAGGATTTGTGCGTCTCAAAACCTGCTTTATTATATTCTCCATTTATCGGATTATTAGGCTGGTATTCTCGATTTAAAAAATTAATCCAATAATAATCCGTCGTATTATCCATCTGGGAACGCTCTGAATATTCAATTAGTGATTTCAGAAAAAATCTAGCAGAAAAGCGCTTGGTTAAGTTCAATGAGGTAAATTTTGACCTATAAATCTTCATTTGATTATTCTTAAGAAGCAAGGTCGATAGTGAATTCATCTCTGGAGATATGGTATTCTCCGGATTATATTGAGCTACATAATCACCATTAGTTAACGTTAAATCAAACGAATCCGCTCGATAACGTAATCGTCCGAATCCAGAATTACGATTTATGCCAAAAGCTCTACGCCCTAAAACCTCCGCTTCTAACATACGGTATCTTGCCCAGCGTTTTCTAAAAACTAGAGCTGAATTAACGACAAAACCTTCTACCGTATTAAAATTAGAATCGAAAACAGGAGATTTATAATAGATTTCAAACGGATAAAAATCTCGCTTGAATTGGCCAAAAAAGAAAGATCTACTCAAAATCAACTGAGAGGGCTTAAAAGGCGCAACAATAAAACTATCAATCGAAACTTCCTTATTCTTTTTACCTGGCTCATCCACGAAAAATGAAGGATCTAACCTGGTATCAACACCCACTCGCTTGATATAAACCGAATCAATCATGACTAAATTTGAGGTAGGTCGCTGCTTCCATTTATTCAATAAGGATCCATGTAAATTTGTCAAAAACTGATTAGCAAATGTTTCATCAAAAGCAACAGGAAATAGATTTAACGTCTCTTTAGGTTTTTTAGGTTCTTGAAATAGACTAGAATCAAATTGCCATTCCTCTGGTTTACTTATGGCCTCTTGTTCAATAATGAATTCGCCATCATTGCCTAACAAACCAGCTAACAACCAAATTTTACTCTTTTTAGGTATCCATTTGCCTTGAAAATATTGATGTTGTAAATCAAATGAATAATCGATCGCATCCGCAAATACCGTACCTTCAAAACGCACAATCCATCCTGATTCATCTAGCGTTAAAGTCCCATTAAACAAGCGATCTCGCCGTAACTTAGGTTCTACTTGAAATTGATAACAAGACCTACCATCCACAAGCGTATCACCTTTGAAATTAAAATGGTAATAGGATTTTGCGTGATAATTAAGGGGTGAAACACAAGAAGTACCTACAAAATCTTGATAAAAATCAGGCCAAAGAAACAAAGTGGGTTTTCCATATTTCTTATGAAAAGGCTCCACAGACTCAATTCCATGAATCATTTGATTCAAATGGGCCACTTGCACTTCATCAATTGTTTGATTGCCATACCATTGATCCATCTGAATACCCTCTTTAGCGGCTAATCGCTTTCGAGCAATTCCAATTACTTGATTAAATCGACCTTTTTCTTGGATCTTGACACGCATCTTGAAAGACCCAAGAGCTTGACCGTGCTCTTCTGCAGAAAGCAAAGCTTTCTTTAAGATAGAATCAGGTATGGGGGATTGCGCTTGGATTTCATTTGGTAGAAAATGAAAAAGGGAACAAATCAGGAAGAATATTCTCCAATGCTTCAAGCGAAGTGGTATTAAAATGTGTAAATAATCCTATTTTAAATAGGTTAAATTAAGCAATCAAACAAAGTTCTTAATAAAACGGTAACAAAGGAAATGTTATCATAAAATAGTGGCAAAATTGAAGCTAATCTATTAATTTTGTGAACATTTTTTACCAAACATTTTTACCACACTTTTACCATGGCCTTTGACATTGAAATGATTAAAGCTGTTTATGATCGCATGCCGGCTCGCATTGCTGCGGCTCGTGCGTTAACAGGTAAACCGCTTACGTTAACAGAAAAGATTCTTTATAGCCATTTATGGGAAGGAACAGCTTCAACTGCTTATGCAAGAGGCGCTTCTTATGTAGATTTTGCACCAGACCGTGTGGCGATGCAAGATGCCACTGCGCAAATGGCCTTATTACAGTTTATGCAAGCAGGGCGTCCACAAGTGGCTGTTCCTTCTACCGTGCACTGTGATCACTTAATCGAAGCAAAAGTAGCCTCTACTACGGATTTACAAGTAGCTGTGGATAAAAATAAAGAGGTTTATGACTTCTTATCGTCAGTTTCAGACAAATATGGTATCGGTTTCTGGAAACCAGGTGCAGGTATCATTCACCAAGTAGTTTTAGAAAATTATGCTTTCCCTGGCGGAATGATGATCGGTACTGACTCACACACGGTTAATGCAGGTGGTTTAGGAATGATCGCTATCGGTGTAGGTGGAGCAGATGCATGCGACGTAATGGCAGGCCTAGCATGGGAATTGAAATTCCCTAAATTGATTGGTGTTAAATTGACAGGTAAATTAAATGGTTGGACATCTGCTAAAGATGTGATCTTAAAAGTAGCTGGTATCTTAACTGTAAAAGGTGGAACAGGTGCCGTAGTTGAATATTTTGGCGAAGGTGCTACTTCAATGTCTTGTACAGGTAAAGGTACTATTTGTAATATGGGTGCCGAAATCGGTGCAACCACCTCTACTTTTGGATTTGATGATTCCATGGCTCGTTATTTAGAGTCAACGGGTCGTGCTGACGTGGCTGCATTAGCAAACGGAGTAAGAGAACACTTAACAGCGGATCCGGAAGTTTATGCGAATCCAGAAAAATACTTCGATCAAGTGATCGAAATCGATTTAAACACCTTAGAACCACACTTAAACGGTCCATTTACTCCAGATTTAGCGACTCCTATCTCTAAAATGAAGGAAATGGCTGAGAAAAACGGATGGCCTACGAAAGTAGAAGTTGGTTTAATTGGTTCATGTACTAACTCTTCATACGAAGATATCGCGCGCGCTGCTTCTTTAGCGAAGCAAGTAGCGGCGAAAGGTTTGAAAACAAAAGCGCAATTCACCATCACACCAGGTTCTGAATTAGTTCGATATACGATTGAGCGTGATGGATTTATCTCTACGTTTGATTCGATTGGAGCAACCGTATTCTCGAATGCTTGTGGACCTTGTATCGGTCAATGGGCTCGTCCTGGTGCTGAGAAAGGGGAGAAAAACACGATTGTTCACTCGTTCAACAGAAACTTTGCGAAACGTGCCGATGGTAACCCGAACACTTTTGCTTTCGTAGCTTCACCAGAAATGGTTACTGCTTTAGCGATTGCAGGTGATTTAACGTTCAACCCATTAACGGATACGTTAACGAACGAAAAAGGAGAGCAAGTTAAATTAGACGCACCTTCAGGCGACGAATTACCTAAATTAGGTTTCGCAGCGGAAGATGCGGGTTACCAAGCTCCTGCAGCCGATGGCTCAAGCGTTCAAGTTAAAGTTTCTCCTACATCGGATCGTTTACAATTATTAGATCCATTCGCAGCTTGGGAAGGTTCTGACTTGAAAGGTTTGAAATTATTAATTAAGGCCAAAGGAAAATGTACAACAGATCATATCTCAATGGCCGGTCCTTGGTTGAAATTCCGTGGTCACTTAGATAACATCTCTAATAACATGTTAATCGGAGCGGTAAACTTCTTCAACGAGAAGACAGATAACGTTAAAAACGCATTAACAGGCGAATATGGTCCAGTTCCAGCTACGCAGCGTGCTTATAAAGCAGCAGGTATCGGAACGATCGTAGTAGGAGATACAAACTACGGTGAAGGATCATCTCGTGAGCATGCAGCCATGGAGCCACGTCACTTAGGCGTTCGCGCGGTATTAGTAAAGTCTTTTGCTCGTATCCACGAAACCAACTTGAAGAAGCAAGGTATGTTAGCCTTAACTTTTGCTAACGAAGCTGATTATGACAAAATCCAAGAGGATGATTCAATCAACATTGTTGGTTTAGGAAGTTTTGGTCCAGAGAAATCATTAACAATTGAATTAGTTCATGCAGATGGTAGCACAGAAAGTTTTGCTGTGAATCATACGTATAATGAACAACAAATCGAATGGTTCAAAGCAGGTGGTGCCTTAAACATCATCCGTGCTTCCGTAAAATAATTTGAAATAGGGGCGAAATTGTTTAATTTTGCCCCTTGTTAAAAAAAATAAGCCCTAACAATCCCATGGCAGCGATTAACGCAGTTAAAATATTTTCTGGTTCTGCATCGAATTACTTAGCAAAGGATATTGCTAAGTATTACGGAAAAGATTTAGGCGCTGTTACTACCTTGAAGTTCTCAGATGGTGAAATGTCACCTAGTTTTGATGAATCAGTTCGTGGTTGTGATGTGTTTATCATTCAATCTACATTCCCTACAGCGGATAATTTAATGGAATTATTATTAATGATCGATGCCGCAAGACGTGCATCAGCTCATTATGTAACGGCCGTTATTCCGTATTTTGGGTATTCTCGTCAAGATCGCAAGGATCGTCCTCGTGTAGGTATTGGCGCTAAATTAATTGGTAATTTATTAACTGCAGCGGGTGCTGATCGTTTAATGACGATTGATCTTCATGCAGGACAAATTCAAGGATTCATGGACTTCCCTGTAGACCACTTGGAAGGAAATGCCATCTTTGTGCCTTATTTAAAGTCTTTAAATTTAGAGAACATCCTTTTCGCATCACCCGATGTGGGAGGTGTTGTTCGTACCCGCAATATGGCTAAATTCTTCAATGCGGAGATGGTTATTTGCGATAAGCACCGTAAACGTGCTAATGAAATTGCTTCGATGCAATTAATTGGTGATGTAAAAGGAGCAGATGTGATCCTAGTCGATGACTTAATTGATACAGGAGGTACTTTATGTAAAGCCGCTCAATTAATCATGGACAAAGGGGCAAATTCAGTAAGGGCGGTTGTCACTCACCCAGTTTTATCAGGTAAAGCGTATGAGAACATTTCTAATTCTGTTTTAACAGAATTATTAGTGACAGATACCATTCCTTCTAAACAAGCTTGTGACAAAATTAAGATTCTTTCGGTAGCTGAGCTTTTTGCAAAGGCCATCGGACGTATCCGTGATCACGAATCTATCAGTTCATTATTTATTAAATATTAATTTCAACCGTTTCTAGGGGATAGCCCTTGTGCGAAAGACTAGAAGCATTAACAAAAACAAAATGAAAAAATTAGAGATTGTAGGGTTTAAAAGAGCGAATCTCGGTACGAAGAGCGCAAATGACTTACGCAACGAAGCTTTAGCACCATGTGTATTATATGGTGGTTCTGAGCAAGTTCACTTCGCTGTTCCAATGATCCTTTTCCGTGAATTATTATATTCTGCGGATGTGTACGAAGTTGAATTAAACATTGAGGGTACGAAATACCGTGCAATCTTACAAGATGCACAATTCCACCCAGTAAACGAGATGATCTACCATGTAGACTTCTTAGAAATCCAAAAAGGTAAGCCAATAAAGATTGCTGTACCTATTAAAGTAATTGGAAATTCTCCAGGTGTTATCAAAGGGGGTAAAATGGTGCAAAAATTACGTAAAGTAACTTTACGTGGTCAAGCAGAAAACATCCCTGATTTCGTAACAGTTGATATTTCTGGCTTAGACTTAGGTCAAACAGTGAAAGTAAACAAACTACAGGTAGAAGGATGTGAGATTTTAAATCCAATGTCTAACCCAGTAGCGACAATCGATATCCCAAGAGCATTAAGAGGTAAATTAACAGCTTAATTTCTTAAAAGGATTCCAAAGATTGATAGATAAAAGAAAAGCCCCGCGAATTGCGGGGCTTTTTTTATACCAATAAAATTAGGCGTTTATTTCTTTGCCACAATCGACTTAACGATTGGCGCCTTCTCTAACTTCTTCAATGAAGCGTGATCGTTATCACCTACGTGAATGTAAGGAGCAATCACAAGTGAAACGATTGACATTAATTTAATCAAGATGTTCATAGAGGGACCAGAGGTATCCTTGAATGGATCACCTACAGTATCACCTGTAACGGCAGCCTTGTGAGGCTCTGAACCTTTCTTGTAAGTTTGACCATCGATCAAAACACCTTTCTCGAATGATTTCTTCGCGTTATCCCAAGCTCCACCTGCATTTGATTGGAAAATACCCATCAAAACACCTGAAACAGTAACACCTGCTAATAAACCTCCTAAAACCTCAGGTCCCATAGTAAAACCTACTAATACGGGAACGATTAAAGCAATCGCACCTGGAAGGATCATTTGGCGGATAGAAGCCTCTGTAGAGATCGCTACACACTTCTCGTATTCTGGTTTCGCTTTGTACTCCATAATTCCTGGGATCTCGCGGAACTGACGACGAACTTCGTTCACCATTTCCATCGCTGCTTTACCTACTGCTGAGATACATAAAGCTGAGAAGATAAATGGAATCATACCACCCACGAATAAACCCGCTAAAACATCAGCCTTATAGATATCAATTTGGCTTATACCTGCAATACCAACGAAAGCAGCAAACAAAGCTAATGAAGTTAAAGCTGCTGAAGCAATCGCAAAACCTTTACCAGTCGCAGCTGTTGTATTTCCAACTGCATCTAAGTTATCTGTACGATCACGAACTTCACTTGGAAGCTGAGACATTTCCGCAATACCTCCCGCGTTATCCGCGATAGGGCCAAAAGCATCAATAGCTAATTGCATCGCAGTAGTTGCCATCATACCTGCAGCAGCGATAGAAACACCGTAAATTCCGGCAAAATGATAAGAACCAATAATACCAGCTGCCAAAACTAAAATAGGCAATACCGTAGATTCCATACCTACCGCTAAACCACCAATGATATTCGTAGCGTGACCTGTACCTGATTTCTGAACAATTGAATCAACTGGACGCTTACCCATAGCAGTATAGTATTCAGTAATGATGGACATTAAAGCACCTACAACTAAACCCACGATAATCGCATAAAATACATCCATCGAAGTGAATGTTGTTCCACGAAGCGTTAAGTATTCTGGCAAGATATTCTTCACTAAAAAGTAAGAAGTAACAAACGTAATGGCAATTGACATATAATTACCAACGTTTAACGCATTTTGAACTGAGGCTGTTTCGCTCGAAATACGCACAAAGAACGTAGAAACAAGAGAAGCTAATAAACCAACACCTGCAATTAACATGGGTAATAAAACAGGGGAGAAGCCACCATAATTATCTGTAACAGAGATTTCTTGACCCAAAACCATCGTAGCTAAAATAGTAGCCACATAAGAACCAAACAAGTCAGCACCCATACCAGCCACATCACCCACGTTATCACCTACGTTATCAGCAATAGTTGCTGGATTACGCACATCATCCTCCGGGATACCTGCTTCTACTTTACCTACTAAGTCAGCACCTACGTCAGCCGCTTTCGTGTAAATACCACCACCTACACGAGCGAATAGCGCAATAGACTCTGCTCCTAAAGAGAATCCAGCTAATACTTCAATGGCTGTTTTCATTTCTACTGAAGTCAAGGCTTGACCCTCCGCAAAGATTTGGTAGAATGCAATAAATAAACCACCTAAACCTAAAATAGCTAAACCTGCTACTCCCATTCCCATCACGGATCCACCAGTGAAAGAAACGTTCAACGCTTTAGCTAAAGAGGTTCTAGCAGCTTCTGCTGTCCGAACGTTTGCCTTAGTAGCTACGATCATACCAATATAACCTGCGGAAGCAGAGAAAACTGCTCCGATTAAAAAAGCAACGGCAATTAAAGGGGAAGAGTGAATCGGATTTTCTGGTGTACCCTCTTGTGATCCTAACCAAGCTAAAAGTATAGCGGTTGGAATCGCGAAATAGGTTAAAATTTTCCATTCCGCTTTTAAGAAAGCAATAGCTCCATCTGCGATGTAGCCAGCCAATTCCTGCATTTTTTCATTTCCAGCATCTTGTTTAGATACCCAGTTAAACTTCCATGCTGTATACAGCAATCCTACTAAACCAAAAGCAGGGACTAAGTAAACAATTTGATTCATAAAGGTTAATTTAGATTATATCAAAAAAATTTAGCACAATTTAGGCAAAAAGGTGCAAATAAACAATTAGAATGGCAATCGGACTAGAACTTTCCACTTTTCAGGGACCACATTCCCTATCGGATAAACTAAATCAATACCTAAAATTTTACCTATACCTGTTAATCCATAAGTAAGCTCTTGGTAATTAATGACTTGTATATTAACTCGTGTATGTAAATAGGAATAGCCTACTTTTTCCTTGAGTCCATACATCGATAAAATTGAATTTTGAGTCAATATAAACTTCCGAGGTTCCCAAGATAAAAATGCTTTGAAATGGCCACCCGGATTTGAAAGTTGATAATAAGGGAGTGCTAAAAAACTATTATCCCCGGAGCTGATATTAATTTCATTCCCCTTAAAATGCTGATAATCTAGCAGAAGAGTGGGTTTATTAATAAAATGAGCTATAGAAACGCGGTAATTAATAGACCCCCAATTGGCCAATGGTATTGTTTGAAATACCTGTAGGGATACTTTGTTGAACGGATTATCTCCAAATGCCTGCTCATAAGCTCCTAAAATGGTAGGACCTCCCTCATTAGATAGACGTCTAGCGCCATTAAATCGTCTCCATGATGCAAAGGGTTGATAGCGTAATACAAAGGAGCCATAAAGCTGGGAACTAGATTTGAAAGGCAAACCATTTGACTCGAAGCGCCTTTGCTTATAAAAGAATCCATTCTCCTCGTGATTATCTAAAGAAGATCGTGAGCGGTACTCTAAGGTGGAATTCAAATTCAATTTTGAACTTAATTGAACGGCATATACTACTTTAATAAAATCCTTTTGGTATAGCTTTACATAATTTCGAGACAAGAAAAGAGCATATAATAAGTTGATGTTCGCTGAAATAGGTTCTGTTGAATTTATTTGTTGTGTAATGGAACCACCTGAAATTTGTAGCCTCCTGCGGTTTTCATCCCAATTACGCTCAGCATATACTGAACCATTCCAAGCTTTTCGAGAGAAGGCATGTTGAATATTTAATCCTGTTCCCCAATAATCAGCTAGATTATAGGTATAACGATAGTCTACAGAACGACCGAGATGATAACCATCGACAGCATTATAGCCGGATTGAAAACCACTAAGCGTTAATTTTGCACCTAATCCTTTCTGACCATAAGTATATGTTCTGGCATTAAATATATCCATGTAACGGAATCGAGGTAAAGAGTTGACAGAATCCTTCAAACGCTTTTTCTCATCTAATACATACAAACTATCCGCTTCTTTATACCCTTTTACTTCTGCTTCAGTTAAGGGAACTTGTCTTTCTGATTCCCAAAACTCCTCCTTTTTTTTACCTGCCGTAGAATCAACCGTGAAGGAATAATCTGATTTAAACTCCTCTTTTGTCTCTTTCTTTTCCTCCTTATCGACCTCTTTTAATAGCTTCTTCAGCTTTTTTCGAGTTACTTCTTTGCCTAAAGCTAATTTAGGAGAAGCTATTTTCTCTTTATTAATCTCTTTAGCCCAATCCTTGTGTAATCGCTCCTCAATAATCGTTGGTTTCACCACGAAGGCGGGATTTACTTTAATAGAATATTCCTTCACCTGAGTTATGTAGCGAAACGTAGCCCCAAAGCCCATTGCTTCAAAATTCACATTCACATCATAATTGATTGGCATCCAAACACCTTGGAATAAGGCATTCTGTTGCTGAAAGGTATAATAGCCTTGTGAATTTCGGAAAGCTAAACTAAACGAATAAATACTCCAGGTGTCTTCCACGATAGATAAGGTTCCCTCAAACAAATCATCAGCGGTGGTTTTAGGCTTAACCTGAATTTTAGAAACGGTTTGGCCATTTAATTGAAAACTACCTATATAGGCAAACTTATAAAAAGAGAAGGCGGAGGGTGAAAGCGGGCTTATTAATTCCCCCCAAACTTTAGGCTGGTAAAAATTCGTTTGGGTAATCCGCAAATTAGGAGCGCCAGAATTACGTAAAACAGAGGGAAGGTTATTTCGATTTGAAAGAACCTTTTCTTCAATTTTATTAGGTCGGGTATACGTTATTTGATTGATTCCTTCTAAAACATAGGTAGAACCCACTTTAATGCCAGCCTCTTTCTCCATCTTTTTTCCCACCAGCGCATTCATAATTTTAGAGATAGATGTAATTTTTCCAGCGCCTTTTACGTACCCTTTAGCGGAATAGCGGTCAATTTCTTTTAGATGAAACGGTGCCATCGAAATCATGCGACGCATCATACCGATCGCAGGATCTTCTTTTAAACCTCCCACGTTCACATCTTGTAAAGTAACTGCTTCTTCAGATAAAACAACATCTAAAGATTGATCACCCGAAATGGTAATTTTATGCGTCTTAGGCGTGTGACCTAAAAATCGAAATACCACTTCGTGATCTCCTTTCGGCAAAGTGATAGCATATTTTCCCTCCTCATTCGCTAAAGTCCCCTTGTTTAAATTGGTCACCCATAAAGACGAAAATGGCATCAATTCGCCCTTATTAGAACGTATGGTACCACTTAAAGTTTGGGCATGAAGGCCGATGCAAGTACATAAAAGGAGTAAAAGTGGTTTCATAAAACAAAAGTACATGAAACACATTGAATCAACTGAATATTTTGATGAACGGCCTACGATTAACAAGAATTAACGTAATTTTGAGCTCAATGGGATTCACGCACAGACAACTCTTTCAAAAATTTATGGCACCCACCTCGGATGCGCCATTGGCTTTGGAAATAACCAAAGCAGACGGAGTCTACCTATATGATGCTGAGGGAAAATCCTACATGGATTTAATCTCCGGAATCGCCGTATCTAATGTGGGTCATTGCAATCCAGCCGTAGTCAAAGCCATTAAAGATCAAGTTGACAGTTATATGCACTTGATGGTCTACGGGGAATACATCCAGAGCCCGCAAGTAAAACTAGCCGAAGCGCTCGTTAAGTCCACCGGAACAAACACATTAAATCAAGTCTATTTCACGAATTCAGGTACTGAGGCGGTTGAAGGAGCCATGAAATTAGCAAAGAGATACACGGGAAGAACAGAATTCATATCTTGTTTCAATGCCTACCATGGCGCCAGCCAAGGGGCTTTATCGATTGCAGGGAATGAGAACTTCAAAAATGCCTTTCGACCCTTATTACCCGATATTCGCCATATTCACCACGGGTGTATTGGGAATCTAAAAAAGATAACCAAGCGAACTGCAGCTGTTGTTATTGAAATTGTCGCAGGGGAGGCGGGAGTTAAAACAGCCTCTAAAGCCTATTTTCAAGCATTAAGAAAGCGATGCGACGAAACGGGAACTTTATTAATTTTTGACGAAATCCAATCGGGTTTTGGTAGAACTGGAACTTTCTGGGCATTTCAAGCGATGGAAATTGTGCCTGATATCCTGTTAACCGCGAAAGGAATGGGTGGCGGAATGCCCATTGGGGCGTTTTTGGCGAACGAAGAAATGATGAAAACCTTGAGTTTTGAGCCAGTATTAGGCCATATCACGACTTTTGGAGGACATCCAGTCTCCTGTGCTGCCTCATTAGCAACCCTGAATTATATAGTGGATGAAAATTTAATGGATCAAATTCCAGCAAAAAGCGCACTATTCCATAGCCTCCTAGCTCATCCCATCATTAAAGAAGTTCGAGGTATCGGGTTTATGTTAGCTGTGGAAATGAAAGACTTCAAGACCGTGAAAGCCGTCATATATGAATGCATTCAGAACGGTTTGATTACAGATTGGTTCTTATTCTGCGATAATTCATTACGAATTGCACCTCCTTTAACGATTACAGAGGAGGAAATAAAAATAGCCTGCAACATATTGTTACAGGCTATGGATAAAGTTTATGCGCTTTAAAATTAAGCGTGCTTCAATAAAGTCTCCGCTAAAACAGACTTAGGGATATTACCACCCACTAAACGTTCTACCATTTCACCTTTCTTGAATACCATTAAAGTAGGGATGGAACGAATACCTAAAGAAGCTGGTACCGCTGAATTTTGGTCTACATTCATCTTTGCCACAATCGCTTGACCTTCTACATCTCCAGCTAACTCCTCTACGATCGGTCCGATCATCTTACATGGGCCACACCACTCTGCCCAAAAATCTACTAAAACTGGTGTGTCAGTGCTGATTAACTCTTGAAAATTAGCATCTGTTGCCTCTACGTATTTTCCCATTGTTTGATATATTTTATAAAATTCAAAATTAAAACAAAACCGGCAGAACAATTAGTTCCCCGATAAATAAATTTAAGAAATTAATTTAAACGCCACATTTTCGAGTTCTCTTAACTCCGAAATCAGACTTTTCGTGATGGAAACCTGCATTTTTCGTGACAAAAAGTCCATTCCTATTTTCTCCTGATCATCAAAAACCTCAATCGTCAATTTTTTATCCCCTTTGTTTCGCTCTAAAGTTTCCTCTAACAAATCTAATTGAGGTGCATTTAGTCTATTTAAATCTAAACGTAATTTGATCTCTTTTGTTCGATCTGATAAAATTTCTGACAATAATTCAATGGATTGAATCTTGAAGACCATTTGGTCCATATGCCGATTCTTTAATTGATAGGATCCTTGAATGAATAGTAAGCGATCTAACGCAATAAATCGTTCAAACTGGATGTAATCTTTGGAGAACAAGGCGAATTCATAATTACCCGCATAATCTTCAATAGTGAAGATCATGAATTGATTTCCGTTCGCAGATGTTCTGACGTTGACTTTAGTTACGATCCCTGCAAAGGATTGTACTTGACCTGGCCTTAATTCTAATTGACCCGTATTGGAATTGCAGAAATTCGAAATCTCCGTTTTATAATCATCTAAAGGGTGACCTGAAATATAGACCCCCACCACTTCTTTCTCATTCTTCAACTGTTCCATGACAGACCAAGGTGCTGAGGTAGGAATACGAGGCTGAGCGATGTCATTGCCAGTTCCAGCACCTAATTCACCGAACAAAGAAGCAGTTGCTTCCGCCTTCAATTCTGCCATGCGAGAGGAATAACGCACGATTTTCTCTATAAAATTCGTATTGTCCTGTGGATCTAGCGCAAAATAATGTGAACGCTGAACCTCAGGGAAACAGTCAAAAGCACCCGCTAAAGCTAAGGACTCTAAACTCTTCTTATTTACCTGACGCACATTAATACGCGAAACGAAATCAAAAATATCCTTATATTCACCATTTTTCATCCGCTCTTCCACTATGGCATCGACAGCAGCTTCTCCCACGCCTTTGATTGCCGCTAGGCCGAAACGGATTTGGCCTTTCTTATTTACCGCAAAAGATCGAGAGGATTCATTCACATCCGGAACTAATAAACTCAAGCCCATCCGTTTACACTCGTCCATGAAGAAGGTAATCTTCTCAATGTTACCCAAGGAGTTCGAAAGCACCGCAGCCATAAACTCCGGAGGGTAGTTTGCTTTCAGGTACCCCGTTTGGTAAGCCACTAAACCATAGCAAGTTGAGTGGGATTTGTTAAAGGCATATTGAGCAAAAGCTTCCCAGTCTGTCCAAATCTTGTCCAGCTTATCCTCAGGGTGATTATTCGCCGCTCCACCTTCCATGAACTTGCTCTTCATCTTATCGATGGTCGCTTTGTCCTTTTTTCCCATGGCTTTACGAAGCACATCGGCATCACCTTTGGTGAAATTCGCGAGCTTTTGGGAAAGAAGCATTACCTGCTCTTGGTAGACCGTAATACCATAAGTATCACTTAAATACTCCTCCATTTCTGGTAAATCGTATTCAATCTTCTCTCGACCGTGTTTACGTGCGATGTAATTTGGGATATACACCATCGGTCCTGGACGAAACAAGGCGTTCATCGCAATCAAATCGGAGAACTGATCGGGCTTCAGATCACGTAAGTGCTTCTGCATACCTGGAGATTCAAACTGGAAGGTTCCATTTGTTTCCGCTCTTTGGTATAACTCGTAAGTGGTCTTATCATCTAGAGGCAGATCATCTAAAATGATATCCTCGTTGTGATTCTGCTTAATTAATCGAACCGCTTCCTTTAAAATAGAGAGGGTTTTTAAGCCCAAAAAGTCCATCTTAATTACCCCCGCATTTTCAATGACAGATCCATCGTACTGCGTAATCAATAAACTAACATCTTTCGAAGTCGCAACTGGTAAAATATCTGTCAAATCGGAGGGGGCAATGATAATACCTGCCGCGTGAATACCGGTACCACGGACAGAACCCTCTAAAACGAGCGCATTCTCAATAACTGTTGCCGGCAAACCGCCTGCCTCTTTAATCCGACGCAATTCTTTTACTTGCTCTAATTCGTCAGAATTCAAACCTTCTTTATCCGCTAAACTCTTATCACCTGTCAAAGCCGCATTGAAAATACGATCTAACGTAATCTTCGGTTTCTCCGGAACGAGTTTAGCTAATGCATTTGATTCTTGCAAAGGAAGGTCTAACACCCTAGAAACGTCTTTAATGGACATTTTCGCCGCCATGGTACCATAAGTAGCAATATGCGCCACTTGGTTCTTTCCGTATTTGTCTACGACATAATCGATTACCTTTTGGCGACCCTCATCATCAAAGTCCGTATCAATATCGGGTAAGGACTTCCGATCCGGATTTAAGAAACGCTCAAAAAGGAGATTGTACTTAATCGGATCGATATTCGTAATTCCAAGGCAATAGGCAACTACTGAACCCGCGGCAGATCCACGACCTGGCCCTACATAAACGCCTAAATCACGTCCCGCCTGGATGAAATCGGCTACAATCAAGAAATAACCGGCAAAACCCATGGTTCTAATCGTATGCAACTCGAATCGCAAACGTTCTTCTACCACCTGATCAATATCGATGTAGCGCTTTTTCGCGCCTTCCATCGTGATATGTTCCAGGTAATCGTCCTGACTTAGAAAAGTAGAAGGTATCTGGAAATTAGGCAAAAGCACATCCTTAGTTAATTTCAGAGTTTCTACTTTTCCTACAATCTCATTCGTATTATCAATGGCCTCCGGAACATGCGACCACAATTTAGTCATCTCCTCGGTTGTCTTGAAATAGAATTGATCATTATAGAACGCAAAACGCTTTCCTTTCATGTCAAAATCACCTTCAATATCCTTGTAAGTAGGAGTGGCCTGCTTTTCGCCGGTATTGATACATAGAAGAATATCGTGGGCGTTGGCGTCTTTTTGGTCCAAATAATGGCTATCATTCGACGCGATAACCTTCACATTGTACTTCTTTGCAAATCGCAATAACACCTCATTCACCGTCTGTTGCTCCGGAATGAAGTGATTCTGAACCTCGATATAATAATCCTCACCAAACAAATCCAACCACCAGGTAAATTCCTTTTCTGCCGCTTCCTCACCATCTCGTAAAATAGCCTGCGGAACAGAGGCGCCTAAACAGCAAGTCGTCGCGATTAAGCCCTTGTGGTATTTTAATACGAGTTCCTTATCAATTCGAGGGTATTTGGAATACATACCCTCCATAAATCCAAGTGAACATAACTTTACTAAATTCTGATATCCCTCCGGATTCTTCGCTAGAAATAACTGGTGATAACGCTTATCCTTTAAATCTTTCGTAAAAACCTGTTTGTGGCGATCATTCACTAAATAAAACTCACAACCCACAATCGGTTTCACTCCTTGCTTTCCCGCTTCAGCCACAAATTGAAACACCCCAAACATATTCCCGTGATCCGTAATGGCCACCGCAGGCATATTATCCTCCTTCGCCTTTTTGAACATAGACGAAATCTTAGACGCACCATCTAGGAGGGAAAACTGGGAATGATTGTGCAAATGCGAAAACTGCATAGAGGCTTATTCTTTTATAAAAGGTTCTTTTTCAAAAAATACAGCATTTAAGAAATCCAAGAAAGGTTTTAACACCTTCGCATCGGCTATGAGCTGTTTGGTAAAATCAGGAGAAGCCACTTGTTGATCGGTATATTTCTTCCAGAAAAACAATTGTTTCTTCTTCAATAATTCAGCATCCGGATGATCGGCATCAAATCCCTTCGGAATTCTGACTAGACTTTCACCCACTTCCTCCCCAAAAATGGCTGTAAACGTAGGATCCTTAATAATCTTACGCAATCCAGCCGCATTATAATCAACTTCTTGGCGAAAGGCAGCTAATTGTTCTGGTGTAGGTGAATACATACCGCCTCCTAAAAAAGAGGCTCCATTCGGCTCAATGTGCACATAATAGTCCATCAAACCGGATTTACGCCCACCTTCTGAGAAACTCGCCGAAAACCAGGTCTTATAAGGTTCCTTATTTTTAGAGAAGCGGACATCGCGGTATATTCGATAGGAGCAATGTTTCAATAACACGCCATCCATATTCTCAAAATCCGCAAATTCCGAAATCAATTCCGTCGTCCAGGCATCAAACCCTTTTTTCTCTTTCTCATAAACCGCCTTATTTTCCGCAAACCATTCCCGCGTGTTATTGACACGGAGATCACGCAAAAAGGCCAAAAGGCTAGGAGAGAGGGACATCGAAAAAGGAGTGAAATTGTAAAAACGAATTTAGCGAATTTAGCTCGAATGCCCAAGCGCAAATCCTTTGGAGTTATGGTCTATTTTATTGATTTTTGCATAAATTATTAAAACAAGCTATGCGTATATTAACGGGCATTCAGGCTTCAGGAAAGCCCCATTTAGGAAATATTTTAGGGGCGATCATGCCAGCGGTTGAGCTTTCAAAGCAGGCAGGCAACGAATCCTTTTTATTTATTGCTGACTTACATACCCTTACTTCTTTGAAAGACGGGGAAAGTATTCGAGCGAATACGCTATCTATAGCGGCTGCATGGTTAGCTTTTGGCTTTGATACGGAGAAAAATTTCTTCTACCGTCAATCCAAATTAGCTGCCTACCACACCGAATTAATGTGGTACCTGAATTGCTTCACACCCTTCCCAATGTTGGCAAATGCGCACAGTTTCAAGGATAAATCAGATAAGTTGTCCGATGTGAATGCCGGCCTATTTACCTATCCCGTGTTACAAGCTGCTGATATTGTCTTATATGATGCGCACATCATTCCAGTGGGTAAGGACCAAAGACAGCACATCGAAATGACCCGCGACATCGCGAATTCCGTGAATAAGCGCTATAATAAAGACATTTTTGTCTTACCAGAGGCAAGAATTAACGAAGACGTCATGACTATTCCGGGCCTCGATGGGGCGAAAATGAGTAAGTCTTTGAACAACTACATAGATATCTTTTTACCTGAAAAGGATTTATTGAAGCAGATCAAGAAAATTGTGACCGATACGACTCCATTAGAGGAGCCTAAAAATCCAGACAACGATATCACCTTCAAGCTATATTCATTGATGGCCTCTCCAGCTCAGGT
>JBEBDF010000031.1:0-21966 GCA_041157105.1 Bacteroidota bacterium
GTCAACCAGGAAAAAGTGCCCGAAGACTATCCCTGCAAGCCTATTTCTTCCTACGGAATTATCAAGCTGGCCGTGGAGCATTACATTGAATTGTATGCGAAATTATACCAGATTGATTACTTGATTATGCGCTTGTCGAATCCTTTTGGTTCGTTTCATCGCTCGCCTAAACAGGGGGTGATTAACATTGCGGTGAGAAAGGCGTTGAAAGGGGAGGTGATGACGGTTTGGGGCGATGGCTCGCAAGCGAAAGATTATATTTATGCAGGCGATATTGGACAGGCTATAAATGGCTTGATTCAAGCTGGAGTGAAAAATGAGACGATCAATGTGGGTTCGGGCGAGTCGTTGACCTTACAAACGATTATCGAACGCATTCAAGCGAAACTACCCGCATTCCAAGTTGAGTACAAAGAGGCTAAGGTGACGGATGTGCAAAAGATCTGCTTGGATACCTCGAAATTAGCCTCCATTATGCAATGGAAGGTTACCTCCTTTGACCAAGCCTTGGAAGCCACCATCGCTTACGAAAAAGCTAGACTTTCTTAGCCACTAGCACAAATGTGCAGGCATCTTCGTTGCGTGATTTCGCCGTGATGATTTTATCGAAAAAGATAATCAAGGGTTGCAAGATCAATGACAAGATAAAGCGCAAAGGCTTTGGCAGTTTAAATAATAAACCATCTTGGAATAATTGCAATCCCATCGCGGAACGGCCTAAAATTCCTTCGAAATACACCACCTCGAATCCAGCCTCAGTCACGATTTTTTTCAATCCTGTAGATGTCCAACGCCAAAAATCCGTCGGATCCGGATGGAACATCCAATAACCGTGCGTAGATAAAATCAATTTTCCTTCTTTTTCTAAAATGCGGTATGCCTCATTTAAGTAGGCTTTGGGATCTTCCACATGTTCTAAAACCTGCGTTGAAAGCACGAAGCCTACGCTTTCCCCTGGCATATCGATGATTCCGGCGGGGTCTACAACTACGTCGGCTTTAGTATTATAAGCTAAATCTAGACCGATGTATTGTTCCACAAAAGGGCTAAAAAGCGGCTCGTAGGGCTTATTTCCACAGCCATAATCGGCTAATAATTGATGTGGTGAATTGCGTACATACAAAGCAATGACGCGTTCTAATTGCTTACGCAACTGAATCAAATAGTAGTAACGAGCGGACATGCGGCCCGTGATTTTAGGGTATAGGCGTTCTATTCCGGCTTCTCTACTTTCCATGCGATAGTCGTTTGTATTCGATCAGGGAGTTTTTGTACTCAATAAAATCCGCTGATGTGCGAAGGTATTTTCTAAATAAAGAAATCTTTCTTTCACGGTACGAAATGCGTGCTAAACCTAAATAAGCCAGGCCACGAATATCTTTTGTTAGCCGTTCTTCGAAAGGGAAGGCAAGAGATTTTGTATACCAAAATTCGGCCTTTTTCCAGTCTTTTCGTCCCACTTCCTCCCTCATTCCACGTAAAACATAGGCAGCGCCGGTGTAATACGGATTTTTTAATGCTTCCATTTTTTCAAGGTACGATTCTGCTTCTTCAAATTTTCCTGTTAGCGTAAGTAATTCAGCTCTTTGTAATAAATACCAGTGGTTCTTAGGAAAGTTATCACTTAGGATTTGGTTATAGGCCAAAGCCCGTAAGGGATTTCCTTCGTATTTATTCTGCACATAGCCCATGTAAAACAAGCACTCGTTTTTAACGAAAATGGTTCGTTTAATTCCTGCTTCTAACTGCGCAAGACCTAGTCGTTTATTACCATCCTGAAACAGAAACATGAAGGGCTTTAAAACCGGATGCAATTCTGGATAAGCAACGCTATAATAATTATACATTCCAGTGGAATATAGAAATTCGGGCTGCTTGTCGGAATTCTTTAGGCCAATTTTCAGGAAGCTATAGGCCTTCTTCGCGTAGGTTACCACTTTCATAAAGTTCTGTTCATCCGCTTCATAAGCAGCTAAAAATCCCAAAGAGGCTGTACAGAAAAAGGACGCCTCTAAGTCATTCTCATCTTTTTCGTATAATTCTTGAGCTAACTCATAGGCTTTTTCTAGATGGGCTAAATAAGTAAGGCTCTGTGCAGGATGATCCTTTAATGGGAAGTATTGTTGCTCCCATTGCATGGCCAGCAATAAATAGGCTGCTGGGTGTCGTGGGTATCGGACTTTTAAGTTATTAAAAAGGATGGCTGATTCTTTAAATTCGTATTGATATAAATTCGTTAGACCCTGGGTGATTTGGGATTTCGCTAGGGGATCTTGCAAAAGTTGGGCTTGCAAAGATGTCGAAAGGAAAAATAAAAATAGGAAAGTAACCCGAATCATGAGAAATGTTTACCCCGCAAATTTAGTTAAGCTATGTGGTTTTTGGGTCGATTTTTTTACTTTTGTTTATAAACCCTAAGACATGATTTCATTCGAAGAATTTACCCTCGCTAACGGCCTTAAAGTCATTGTGCACGAAGATCCGGCCACGACGATGGCGGTGGTAGACGTGATTTACAATGTAGGCTCACGAGACGAAGATGAAAACTTGACGGGTTTTGCGCATTTGTTCGAGCACTTGATGTTCGGAGGGTCTGAGAATATTTCTTCTTTCGATACACCCCTTCAAAAAGTAGGTGGAGAGAACAATGCCTTTACTACCCCTGATTTAACGAATTACTACATTTCGGTTCCGGCTCAAAACATTGAAACAGCCTTCTGGCTCGAATCGGATCGGATGAAGCAATTAGCATTTAATACGCAAAGTTTAGAGACCCAGCGGAAAGTAGTGATTGAAGAATTCAAGCAGCGCTATTTGAATCAACCTTATGGCGATGTTTGGCTAAAGTTTAGACCATTAATTTACCAGAAGCATCCTTACCGTTGGCCTACGATAGGTGCTGGGATTCAGCATATCGAGGAGGCACAGATGAGTGATGTGAAAGCATTTTTCCAAAAGCACTACGTGCCCTGCAATGCCGTGTTGGTGGTTGCGGGTCGTGTAAAACTCGCAGAAGTAAAAGCGCTTGCTGAGAAATGGTTTGGACCTATCGCCTCAGGTGTTAAACCTGTTCGAAATTTACCACAAGAGCCAGTACAATCAGAAAATAGGGAAATGGAAATCGTAGCAGATGTACCTGCAAATCGAATTTACAAGGCTTATCCAGTTATCGGTCGATACGAACCTGGTTACCACGCGATTGATTTGATGGCGGACTTATTAGGTCGAGGAGAGTCTTCTTATTTGTATGAACATTTAGTGCAAAAACAACGCCTATTTGATACGATTGGAACCTACCAAACGAGTTCCATCGATCCTGGCCTCTTGATAATTCAAGGCCAAGTAAGCGATGATGTGACGATCGAAGAGGCAGATCAGGCTTTGGAGAATGCCATACAGGATTTTGCCATGTCGCACATTTCTGAAAAGGATTTACAGATGGTAAAGAACCAATCGGAGGCGAGTTTGGTTTTTGGAGAAGTAGAAGTCCTAAATCGGGCGATGAATTTAGCCATGGCCGCGAATGCTGGCGATGCGAATTTAGTCAATACAGAGGCGGAAAAGATCGAAGAAGTACAGACACAAGATTTGGAAAAATGGGCTCAGCGCTTGTTTATCCAAGGTAAATCAAATACCTTAAAGTATAAAAAAATAGCCAAATGAAAATTCGTGTAGGTCAAGGTTACGATGTGCATCGCTGGGTAGAAGGACGTCCTTGTATCCTAGGTGGTGTAGAGATTCCTTCAGAGAAGGGACCTTTAGGTCATTCAGATGCGGATGTGGTTTGCCACGTATTGTGCGATGCCTTGTTAGGGGCTGCAAACATGCGCAATATCGGGTTTCATTTTTCAGATAAAGACCCCCTGTGGAAGGGAGTTGCCTCCACGCTCTTGTTGAAGAAAGTGATGGAGATGATTCGCGAAGCGGGATGGGAATTAGCGAATGCGGATGTGACGGTGATTCTTGATCAGCCGAAATTAAACCCAATTATCCCTGCCATAAAAGATAATTTAGCGCTAGTGATGGATGTGGATGTAGACCAAATTTCGGTCAAAGCCACTACCTCGGAGGGCTTAGGTTTTGTGGGAAGAGCAGAGGGGATTTCAGCCATGGCTGTGGCCTTAATTACAAAAGCATAAGTAGATGCAGATAGATTTAGAAAAGGAACGTTTAGAGATATTAAAGCGCTACCGCAAATTATTGCGGACGGCTAAGCCTTTTTTAAAAGACGATGATGCGAAGCAAATCAAAAAAGCCTTTTTGATTTCTGCGGAGGCGCACAAAGATATGCGCCGTAAGTCGGGCGAACCTTACATCTACCATCCTTTAGCTGTTGCCCAAATCTGCGTGGAGGAAATCGGTTTAGGGACCACGTCGATTATTGCGGCGCTTTTGCATGATGTGGTCGAGGATACGGATACGACTTTGGCAGACATTGAAAAACAATTCAATCCTAAGATTGCTGCGATTATCGATGGACTAACGAAAATTGCCGGTACGTTTGAATATGGAACCTCGCAACAGGCAGAGAATTTTCGGAAGATGTTATTGACGCTTTCGGATGATATTCGCGTTATCCTAATTAAGCTCGCCGATCGTCTGCACAATATGCGAACTCTGACGAGCATGGCGAAAGAAAAGCAGTTGAAAATTGCGTCTGAAACCATCTATCTGTATGCGCCCTTAGCTCACCGTTTGGGTTTAAATGCGTTTAAATCCGAGTTAGAGGATTTAGGATTAAAGCATACTGAGCCGGAAGCCTACAAGGAAATCGCTCATAATTTGACGGAAAATAAACGAAGCAGAGAAAGCTTTGTGGAAAATTTCATCAAGCCCATTAAGAAAACCTTGGATGAGCGAGGCTTGAATTATACGATCAAAGGTCGGCCAAAGTCCATCTTTTCCATTTACAATAAAATCAAAAAAGGGAATGTTCCTTTTGAAAAAATATATGACCTTTTTGCTGTGCGTGTCGTTCTTGACGTGCCAGTAGAGCGGGAGAAAAGTGATTGTTGGGAGGTGTATTCGGTAGTGACCGATCATTACCAACCTAATCCAAGTCGCTTGAAGGATTGGGTTTCGACGCCTAAATCGAATGGGTATGAGTCCTTGCACACCACGGTGATGAGTATGCCTTTCGGGCAAGACAAAGAAGGTCGCTGGGTAGAAGTTCAAATCCGTTCGAAACGAATGGACGAGATTGCAGAGAAAGGGGTGGCGGCCCACTTCAAGTACAAAGGAACGGACACGCGGACAAGTGAGGCATTTGAGTCTTGGCTGTCTCAGGTTCGGGAAGCCATCGAGGCGAATGACAAGAGCCAGTCTGCGGTGGAATTAGTGGAGGACATTAAGAACTCACTTTACCATGAGGAGGTTTTTGTATTTAGTCCAAAAGGGAAGTTGATTGTCTTGCAATCCGGAGCCACTGCCTTAGACTTTGCCTTCGAGATTCACTCGGAGGTGGGGGCGCGTTGTATCGGGGCTAAAGTGGGGGGCAAGCTCGTGCCTTTGTCACATAAATTGCAGAATGGAGATCAAATCGAAATCTTAACCTCCTCTAAACAAAAGCCGTCAGAAGACTGGTTGCGGATCGTGTTTACGACGAAGGCGAAAGCGCGGATCAAAGACTTCATCAAGGAGGAGAATAAATCACACCTGATTAAGGGGCGCGATTTAATCGAACATCGCTTGAAGCACCTGGGTTTCCCGATGTTAACCTTAGAGATTACGAATCAGTTGCGGGCTTATTTTAATGCCAAAGATGCGAACGATTTATTCTACCGTTTTGGCAAAGCCTACATCAACATTGATCAACTCAAACACTGGAAATTAGATCGTGAACTACACGAAAGAAAGCAGGCAGAGAAAGCAATTCAAGCGCCTATCGTGGATAGCAAATCCTTCAGAAAGGAGATGCAAGAATACCACAAGGAGCGCAAGGAATCAGATACCTTATTGATCGGAGAGGACATGGATAAGGTGGATTATACCTTAGCAAAGTGCTGTAATCCGATTTCTGGGGATGAAGTTTTTGGTTTTGTGACCATTAATGAAGGGATAAAAATTCACCGAGCCGCTTGCCCTAATTCACCTGAATTACTTTCACGCCATGGTGACCGCGTCATTAAGGCACAATGGACCTCTCAAATTTCCATGTCTTTTGTTGTTGATTTGATCATCCGAGGCATCGATCGCGT
Source organism: Bacteroidota bacterium (assembly GCA_041157105.1). Taxonomy (GTDB): domain Bacteria; phylum Bacteroidota; class Bacteroidia; order Cytophagales; family Spirosomataceae; genus Aquirufa. The sequence goes on from JBEBDF010000031.1 coordinate 6,198, forward strand.
AGGTTTGGTGAATGACGTAACTCGCTTGATTTCAGAGAAGTTGCAAGTCAATATAACGGGTCTGAATATTGGGGTAAAAGATGGACTTTTTGAAGGCCAAATATCACTCATGGTACAAGACACCGATCACCTTGATAGCCTAAGTGCAGAAATGGAACAAGTTCCCGGTGTAATTGAGGTGGAACGGAAAATTTCTTAGTTTATGTCCGTTATTTTTGCTTATTTTACGTCGTTTTTTTCCCATAAATGTCCCAAGAATTAGATAAACTAGATTCGGTAAAAAAGATCTTCACCGCCTACCTTGAAAACAAGGGCTTGCGGAAGACTCCAGAGCGTTTTGCGATCCTGGAAGAGATCTATTTACGGGACGATCACTTTGATGTGGAGGAGTTGTACATCTCCATGAAAAACAAGAAATACCAAGTCTCTAGGGCTACTGTTTACAATACGCTCGATGTGTTAGTGGAATGCGATTTAGTGGTGAAACACCAGTTCGGTCGGAATCAAGCACAATTCGAAAAATCCTACGGACGTCGTCAACACGATCATTTAATATGTACCGATTGCCACAAAGTCACTGAATTTTGTGATCCTCGGGTTCAAACTATCCAAAGTTTAGTAGGCGAAATGCTGCAATTCAATGTGATGCACCATTCCCTTATTTTTTACGGTTCTTGTACGAACAAGAGCTGTGAACACAGAGTAAATTACCAAGCAAGAAATCAAGAATAAAACAATATTATGGCAGTTGATGTATTATTAGGCTTACAATGGGGTGATGAGGGGAAAGGAAAGATCGTAGACGTTCTCGCACCTAAGTATCAAGTAGTGGCTCGTTTTCAAGGCGGACCTAACGCAGGTCACACCTTAGAATTCGACGGATTTAAGCACGTTTTACATCAAATTCCATCCGGAATTTTCCGCCAAGAAGTTCAAAACATTATCGGTAACGGCGTGGTTTTGGATCCCATCATCTTCAAAAAAGAGATTGACGGTTTAGCGCATTTCAATTTAGATCTTCGCAAGAACTTAGAGATCTCGAAGAAGGCCTCGATCATTTTGCCTACGCACCGTTTATTAGACGCGGCCTATGAAAAGGCAAAAGGGGATGCGAAAATCGGATCTACCTTAAAAGGAATCGGACCTACCTATACGGATAAAATCTCTCGCCAAGGATTACGTGTAGGGGATATGATTTCACCCGATTTTTCTGCCAAATACAAAGCATTAGTCGATCGCCACAAAGCGATTTTAGATGTATACAAATTCGAATACGATTTAGCCGCAGCCGAGAAGGAATTCTTCGAAGCCGTTGCTTTCATGAAAGAGTTCCACTTAGTGGATTCAGAATACTCCGTGAACCACGCGATTAATGCGGGTAAAACTATTTTAGCAGAAGGAGCACAAGGATCACTTTTAGACGTGGACTTCGGTTCTTATCCTTTCGTAACTTCTTCGAACACGATCACCGCAGGTGCTTGTACAGGTTTAGGTGTAGCACCTAAAAACATCGGAGAAGTTTTCGGAATCTTTAAAGCATACGCAACTCGCGTGGGTTCTGGTCCATTCCCGACAGAATTAGAAGATGAAGTGGGCGAGCGCATGCGTGTGGAAGGCCGTGAGTTCGGTTCTACCACAGGTCGTCCGCGCCGTTGTGGTTGGATTGATTTACCAGCTTTGAAATACGCCATGATGATCAATGGGGTGACTCAATTGATTATGATGAAGGCGGACGTCTTGAATATCTTTGACGAAATCCGCGTGTGCACGGCGTATGAAATGCCAGATGGTACCATCACCGACCAAATCCCTTTCGAAATCACGGATATCAAAGTGAAGCCCGTATACGAAACTTTGAAAGGTTGGGCTTGCAGCTTAGAAGGCATGCGTGACTTTAACGAGTTACCAGTGGAGCTTGCAGATTACATTAAATTCTTAGAAAAGCACTTGAACTTACCTATTAACTTCATTTCGACCGGTCCAGACCGCGAGGCTTGTGTGTTAAGAGGTTCTCTAGCATAAACAAATGGAAGGGGTTTCTTTAGCTGATTTGTACAAGTTCGACGAGATCTATTGGGTCCCGCAGGATAAGACTGAATCGCAGCTAGCAGAAACCCCGGCCCTTGAAGTGGCCTCTGACACAATCGCTGAGGTGAAACCTAAGATCTCGACTCCATGGGTAGTTGTAGGCCAAATCGCCGAAGCCGAACTTTCCCGCCTTAAACTCATTTTTTCCGCTCCTCCCTTAGTTTTAGGGCCTACCGAATGGTCCGTTTACACCCCATCGGAAGAAGAGCCAAGTCTCTCTGAATTCTTGAAAGAAACGAGCGCGCAGCGTTATATTTTCATCGGTCAACAACCTGTCTCATGGCAAGGCGAACTACCTACGACAGAGATCGAAAAAATCGAATCCAAATTAGTCTATTTCTTCCCTCGCTATATCTCGTCGTTGACGGATGCGGAGAAGACGCTGAAGATGGCGTTTTGGAATGCGCTTAAACAGATGAAAGGGTAGGCGACTTCGACTCAGTCGGCGCGTTGCGCCTTAGTCGACTTCGTCTTAGTCATCGCTTCGCGATTTAGTCACGACTGCGTCGTTTAGTCGGCGCGATGCGCCTCAGTCGACTTCGTCTTAGTCATCGCTTCGCGATTTAGTCACGACTTCGTCGTTTAGTCGGCGCGTTGCGCCTTAGTCGACTTCGTCTTAGTCATCGCTTCGCGATTTAGTCACTTAGTGACGACTTTTTGACTAGGCGACGGAGTCGCGACTAAGCTGCGTAGCAGCGACTAAGTCCGCAGGACGACTACGCCGTAGGCGACTAAGTCACGTAGTGACGACTAAGAAAGCGGCTTCGCCGCGAGCTCATACCTCGCCAACGGACTCACATCTTGTCCACAGAATTCCCCTGCCTCTGCCTTAAAATGCCCAGCCATGGCGATCATGCCCGCGTTATCAGTGCAGTAACTGAAGGCAGGGATGAAAACCTCCCAGCCCATTTCAGCGCCCATTTCGGTTAAGCGAGCACGCAAGCCTGAGTTGGCAGACACGCCACCTGCGATGGCAATTTGGGTGCAGTTCATTTCCTTCATCGCCTTTTTCGTTTTGCGAAGCAGCATATCGATAAGGGATTTTTGGACGGAGGCGCAGATATCTGCTTTGTTTTCTTCGATGAAGTTCGGGTTGTTTTTGACTTCTTTTTGGAGGAAGTAAAGGATGGCGGTTTTGATGCCGGAGAAGCTAAAGTTTAGACCAGGCATTTCTCCAAGTGAGAAGGGGAAGCGATCGGGGTTCCCTTCTTTGGCCAACTTATCAATTAATGGACCGCCTGGGTAAGGAAGACCAATTAGTTTTGCTGTTTTGTCAAAAGCTTCGCCCACGGCATCATCCTGTGTTTCACCGATGACCTCCATGTCAAGGGCAGATTTCACCCAAACCAACTGGGTGTGTCCACCACTAACTGTCAGGCAAAGGAAGGGAAAAGAAGGCTTCGGGTCCTCAATAAAATGCGCCAAAACGTGCGCCTGCATGTGATTCACCTCAATTAGGGGGATGTTCAGGCTGAGAGCTAACGATTTCGCAAACGAGGTGCCGATTAATAAAGCTCCTAAAAGCCCAGGGCCCCTTGTGAAGGCAATGGCATTCAGTTCATTTTTGTTTATATTTGCTTTTTGCAGGGCCTCTGTCACGACAGGGATGATCGATTTTTGATGAGCTCTGCTGGCTAATTCGGGAACGACGCCACCCCATTCCGTGTGAATGAGTTGTGTCGAGATGATGTTAGACTTTAAAACGCCGTCCACCATGACGGCAGCCGAAGTTTCATCGCAAGAAGATTCAATAGCCAGTAGCTTCATAAAAATAGAATTCTGCGCAAAAATACGGCAATATGGTCAAATATCTCAAAATCTTCGTCAAAACAATCCTGTACGGATTGCTGGGGATTTTTTTGATGATTTTTGCGGCTATTCTTCTGCTGAGAGCCCCTATCAACCAAACCTTACTTGCTAATTATCTAGCGCCTAAAGTCGAAAAAGCGATTGGTTATCCACTGAAAATAAAGCGGATACAGGTTAAGTTTTTCGATGAGTTAAGTATTTACAATTTAGAGGTAAAAGATCCCTGGGGGGCGAAAATGATCCAAATCGAACAGTTGGATGTTAATTTTAGTATCGCTCATTTATTCCTTCAACCCGGGAAACCTAGCTTAGATTATGCGCGATTAATCCGGCCTAATGTGCATTTGATCTTTGAGAAAATGACCGGTAAAATGAATATTGAGGAGTTTATTTTACGCCTTGATAATTGGATTTCGGGGGGTGTAAAAACGGTAAAAAAAGGACCATCATCCATATTTACCATACCGGAAGTGGAGGTAGTTGATGGCTCTTTCTCCCTCGATGATAACACGAGAAAGAGTGAGGCCACACGCCGACATTTTGATATTTCGCACTTTACTTTAGCGAAGGTTTATTCCAAAGTCAAGAATTTTTACATCAAGAATGATACGCTTGGACTTCAAGCAATCGGCTTACGAACGAAAGATCCTTTGACCGGTTTTGACGTGAAAAGTCTGAATACTGTTTTCATGATTTCGGATCGCCAGATGCGCTTTGATCAATTGGATTTGCGTTTTAATGACTCTCGTGTAACTCGAAAATTTGTGGTGAATTACCGCGATATGAGCTCAATGACACGTTGGATTACGGACGTAGATATGCAGGCTGATTTCAATGGGGCATTGGTGAAGGGAGAAGATTTGGGACGCTTTGTGGAGGCGATGTATGAATACAAAGGTATGTATCGCTTGAAGGGTTTGTTAAGTGGTACAGTGGCTAAATTGAATTTGAAGAAATTCGAATTAGGCTTTGGGGATAAGAGTGTTTTGAGGGGTGATTTTGGCTTTAAAGGTTTACCTGATATAGACAGGACAGACATGGATTTTACGATGAAATCATCTCTGTTTTATCCTCAGGATTTAGGTACCTACATCACGAAGTCAGCTGCTGAAAACATGACTATTCTGGGTCCTGTGGCCTTTGATGGATTATTCAAAGGGAATAATAGCGTCTTTAGGACGGCAGGTAAATTGAAGACGGGATTAGGTTATGTGGAGGCCGATGTCAAGATGAATTTGCAAGATTCGATGGCTTTTTCGCGTTACGATGGGAAGATTAAATTGCAGAAATTCCAGCTGGGTAAACTCTTAGGTTTAGAGTCTGTACTAGGGACTTTGGATGCAGAAGGGAATTTAAAGGGGAGCGGGTTTGCTAAGAAATCGGCTAATATTGATTTTGATGGCAAGGTGTCAGAAATCTTTTTCAATAAATACCTCTACCACAAAATTAGCTTGAAAGGGAATTTTCAAAAGCAATTATTCAAAGGAGATGTTAGCTCTAAAGACACGAATTTAGTTGCCACCATGTCAGGTTTAATTGATCTGCGTGGTTCTAAGCCTGTATATCAAATGCAGGGTGAAATCACCCATTCGAATCTGCATAACATACATTTACTGGATCCTCAGGTTAGCTTGTCTACTGATTTTGAATTGGATTTCAAGGGGGATCGGTTTGACGATTTAGTGGGTCGAACCGTGTTTTATAATTCAACTTTGCAAACCCCTAACAAGCCCGATTTGCGTGTTGAATTAGTGACGCTTAGCTCTGAAAAAGGACCTGGTGAAAAGCGGCATTATAAATTAACTTCGGACCTGGTTTCGGCAGAAATTAGCGGAGAATTTACCCCGAGTGTTTTACAGGCTCAACTTGGTCAATTAACAGATGAATATGCTCTATATTTCCAAAAAGGAGCAGACGAACGTTGGGGTTATTATGCGACTCGCAAGCACGAAATAGAAACTAAATACAAAGCTGACTTTACCGTAGTCTGTCACCGGGTAGATCCTGTTTTGGCTCGATTTTTTCCAACGGTTCAGATCGGGGAAAATACCGTATTCTCCGGAAATATATCGAAAGGTAGAACACTTTCGGTTAGTTTAGAAGCTTATCCAGACACCTTAGTTTTTGGTGGATACCAATTCTATCAATCTGTTTTCTCTTTCCAAAGTTCAAAATTTTTAGGTGCTCCAGAAGTATCATCCAGTTTAGTTTTCTCCTCTAGAAAGCAGCAGTTGAACTTCTTGACTCCTACGGAAAATTTTAAATTGGATGCACTTTGGGATCAAGATCGCATCAATTTTGGCCTCGATTTTAAACAACAAGGGGAGGAAAATTCAGCCCATTTGGCGGGGGCTTGGGTCTTTGAGGACGAGGGGTTATCCTTGAAATTCAAGGATACCTATTTCCGTATTTTAGGTCAAGATTGGGCAATGGATCCCGCGAATAAAATCACCATTCAAGGACAGGAATGGAAAGCAGATCGGGTTTTGGTTGCTAACCAAAATCAGTCCATTTCCCTGCAAGGAAGTCTTTCGAATGATACGACAGAGACCATTAAATTGCGTGCAAATCACTTCCAATTATCCACGTTAAAACCCTTGTTTGCGACCAAGACAACTGGTGAATTAAATGGGGAAATTGCCATTCAAGATTGGTACAAAAACACACGTTTGGACTCCTGGATATTAGTCGATTCTTTACGTTTAAATAAGTTCTACATCGGAAATTTACAGGGTGTAGGTACCTATTTAGCAGATGATAAAGAGATGGATTTAAATCTTAATTTGAACCGCCTTGGGGAATCTGTCTTGTCATTGACGGGGATCTACAAGCCCTATGAGGAGGAGCAAAAGTTGAATATGAATGCCGAGTTAAATCAGACTGATTTACAGATTTTAGAGCCATTTACGGAGGGAATTTTCTCCGACTTAAAGGGCTCTGCATCGGGTAATTTACACATAGGCGGCTTGCCTACTAAACCTGAGATTACGGGAGATATTGTGTTTTTAAAAGCGGGAGCAGTATTTGATTATTTGAAAACATCGATGTCTGTATCAGATACGGTAAACTTTACTCCGCGCACTATTTATGCCAAAAATTGGAAAGTCTTAGATACCGAAGGCAATAAAGCGTTAGTCAATACGACGCTTCAGTTTCCGGAGGGGAAACCCTTTGAACTAGATATTCAGGCAAACCTGGATCGGTATAAGCTCTTAAATACTACTAGAGGTCCTAACTCGATTTATTATGGATTAGGATATGCTTCAGGTCCCATGCGGGTTTCTGGATCAGTGGATAATTTGATCGTTTCGGCGGATTTAAAGACCGAGAAAGGGACAAGATTATTCATTCCATTGGACCGGGAGGAAGATGCCACTGAAGCCGAGGATTACAGTTTTGTGAGTGAATTAACCAATGCGGATGTAGCGGTAGCTGCCACTGCTGTATCCACGAAATTGCAAGAAGATGGTATAACGCTTGACCTGCGTTTAGCTGTGACACCGGAGGCATACGGTGAGGTTCAGTTTGATGCGAAGAAGGGCGATGTGATGCGCATGTATGGATCGGGTGATATAAAGATGAATTTAGATAAAAAAGGGGCTTTCAAAATGGTAGGTGATTATGCCATTGACCAAGGAGATTATACCTTCACTCTTCAAAATTTGATTAATAAAAAGTTCGCCATTCAGCGTGGTTCTAAGATCTCTTGGACGGGTGATCCTTTAGAGGCTAATGTGAATATTAAGGCAATATATACTCAGTATGCCTCCTTGTTTCCGATCTTGTTAGATACGACAAATAAAAGCAACCTGCCTGAGTTTAAGCGTCGTTATCCAGTTGATGTGACGATTAGTTTGCAAAACCGATTATTATCTCCTAACGTAAATTTTGATATAGGTATTCGGGATTATCCGAAAGACATGACCTTGAATGGGGCGGTGACGGCATTTACGAATCGGATAAAAACGGATGACCAGGAGTTAACCCGTCAGGTGAGTAATATCCTATTGTTTGGGCAATTGGTTTCTCCTTTTGGAGGAAGTGGTTTAGCCTTGGGGAATTTGATGGGGAATTTTACGGAGATGCTATCAAATCAGCTAAGTAATTTGGCCTCTAAAATTAACAAAGATTTAGATATTTCAGTCTCGCTGGGCGGTGGAGCCTTGAACCAAGACATCCTTTCGAATTTACAGTTACGTGCTTCTTATAACTTTAATGATCGCCTGCGCATAACCCGAAGTGGTGGATTCACCGATGCTCGAAATCAAACGAGTCCTCAAATATTATTAGGGGATTGGGCTCTCGAATGGTTTGTGAAACCGGATGGAAGTTTACGTTTAAAGACGTATAATCGAAATGTGCAGACCACTATCTTAGGCTCCTTTAACTCCTATCAAATCAATCAAACATTAGGAGCGAGCTTTTTTTACAATAAGGGTTTCAATACCTTCTTTTGGCAAAAGAAGAAATAAAAAAGGCCACCCTTTCGGATGGCCCATTTTAAATAGGGTAGGAAGAGATTATTTAACCTCAAATGCGCCCGTTCCTATTAAGAAACCTTCTGCATATAATTCAACAGAATACTTACCAGGCTTGTATACTACCGGACCGCGAGGGTAAGTAACGGCTACTGTTTGACCATCATTTGTGTATTCAAATGTTTGCTTAGTCGTGTAAGCTAATTCTTTTCCATTTTGAGTCATGCGGCCAGAACCGATGGCTTCATCTGATAAAGTAGCACCTTCCGCGTCTACCACACGAATGTAAACAGTCTTGTTTTCAAGCTTCGTGATAGGGTTTGTTGCTAGGCTAAATACTACCTTCAATTTCTCGATTTTCTTTCCATTCAAACGAGATCTTTCAGTCTCTTTACCTTTTGCATTGACAGCTAATACTTTCACATTTTGCGCTTTCAAGGCGGCTGCAATGCTTACTTTACGCGCTAGTTCTTTGTTCTTTTCGCTGACCGAATTTAGCGTGTCAGATAACGTTTTGTTTTGGTTTTTTAATCCTGAATTCTCCGTATTTAACGTCGTATTCTGAGTCGTTAAGGTTTGGTTGTTTTCTGTTAAAATTCCGTTTTGTTTTTTCAATTCAACGATTTCTCCATCCTTTGTTGCCAATACCGCATTGTATTCTTTGATCTTCGCTTCGTAAGAAGCAATCGTTGCATGGTTTGAATTCTTTAAAGAGGCTTTATCTTGTTCCAATTGTACTTTCAAAGCTTCTAAGTCAGCTACTTGACCGCCTAAAGACTTGATTTCAGCGATTTTAGCATCTAATTGAGTGGAGATTGAATCTAAAGAAGTACGTGTATTAGCTAGTTCAGTAGCTTTTTGTTCGATTTGAGTTGCTTGGTCCTTCGTCGTTTGATACGAACGGAAGTACAAAACTCCTAATACTGCTGTTAGTACAGCTAAGACAATTAGGGCAGTTTTTGAATTGTTACTAGGCGATTGTTCCATTTGTTATAAATTGATTTTTAAGGGTTTATAAATTTTAATGGTGCAAAATTACAAAATAAAGTTCAGATTTCGGTTTGAAGGCTCTTTTTGATTAATTTGCAGGCCATATTTATTACCTATGCCTACATACGACTTTATTGTCATTGGTTCTGGAATTGCAGGATTATCCTACACGGTAAAAGTGGCGGACTATTTTCAACAACGCCAAATCCCCATTAAAATTGCCTTGATTACGAAGACCGTGGCCGAAGAAACGAACACGAAATACGCACAAGGTGGGATTGCAACGGTTTGGGATACTGCAGATTCTTTTGAGAAACACATCGATGATACGATGGTCGCAGGTGACTATGTGAGCGACAAAAAGGTGGTAGAAATCGTGGTCAAAGAGGCGCCTGAACGCCTCAAGGAATTGATTGAATATGGTACGGAATTTGATCGCCAAGCAGACGGTAGTTTCGATTTGGTTAAAGAAGGAGGCCATTCGGATAAACGCATTTTGCACCACAAGGATTCCACTGGAAATGAAATTGAAAGGGCACTATTAGCAAAAGTAAAGTCCTTTAAAAGCGTGGATTTTTTCACGCATTATTTTGCGGTTGACTTAATTACTCAGCACCATTTAGGCGAGAAAGTAACGAAAGACACGCCAGGTAAGAAGTGTTTTGGAGTATATGTCTTGAATCTCAAAACGAATAAAATTGAAACCTTTTTAGGTAAAACCACCTTATTAGCCACGGGTGGAATCGGTCAAGTTTATCAATCGACAACAAATCCAACGATCGCTTCTGGGGATGGAATCGCGATGGCCTACCGGGCTAAAGCCTTCGTTCAAGGAATGGAGTTCATTCAATTTCACCCTACAGCACTTTACAATCCTGGCAAGAAACCATCCTTTTTGATTTCGGAAGCAGTTCGGGGACACGGTGGTATTCTAAAGAACCAGGACGGCTCGACTTTCATGGAAAAGTACGACGCTCGCCTCTCCTTAGCTCCGCGTGATATTGTTGCTCGTGCGATCGATTCCGAGATGAAAAAAAACGGTACGGACCATGTTTTTTTAGATACGCGCCACATTCCGAAAGAAGAAATTCTGCAGCATTTCCCGATGATTTACAATCACTGCCTGAAGGTATTGGGAATTGATATGTCTCAGGAAATGATTCCGGTGGTTCCTGCTCAACATTATTTATGTGGTGGAATTATCGTAAATGAATACAGCCAAACCAATATCGAAAACCTCTATGCTGCCGGCGAATGTTCATTTACAGGATTGCATGGTGCGAATCGTTTGGCCTCTAATTCTCTATTAGAAGCCATCGTTTATGCTCATCGAGCCTTTGAAAAATCGATCGAAGAGTATGGGACACAAGTTTTACCAGAAGGTATTCCATCCTGGAATGATGACGGCACTCGGCATCCAGAGGAGATGGTATTAGTGACTGAAATGACCCGCGAATTGGAGTCGATTATGTCGAATTACGTAGGGATTGTTCGGACAGATCGCCGTTTGAAACGCGCCTATGATCGTTTGGAATTAATCTACTTAGAGCACGAAGAATTGTACCGTCAATCGAAAATTACGGTGCCTTTATGTGAATTAAGAAACATGATTAACGTGGCCTATTTGATCATCAAACATGCACGTGCTCAGCGGGAAAATAAAGGCCTGCACTACAACCTAGATCTGATTCTTTAGGTAAGAAACGATTACATCTAATCCTTTTTCGAAGTGATGATTGTTCGGAATCACGATGTCACAGCTGCGTTTGTGAGGTCGGATATACTCTTCGTATGTCGGTTTTACGTGGTATTTCCAGCGGTACATCACATCTTGTAAATCGTAACCGCGTTCTTCATTATCACGTTTGATTCTGCGCTTTAATTTGATTTTATCTTGTGCGTCGATGAAGATTTTTAGGTCCAAAAGTTGGGCTACTTCCGGGAAGTGAAACACAAATATGCCTTCTACTACTAAAATTTTGCGGGGATGAAAATGCAACATGTCGGGCACTTTCTCCGTGTTATTGAAGGTGTATTCTAATCGACTCACTACCTCGCCATTTCGTAAACGTTCGATGTCAGCCGCAAAAGCTTTGTCGTCTATGGCTCCCGGAAGATCGAAGTTCTCGATTCCGTTGTGATCCTTAGTCTGATGCTCTATAGGGCGGTAGTAATTATCTTGGGATAAAAGGCAAATGTCATCCGTCTTGAACTGCTCCATTAATCGGCTTAAAAAGAGGGTTTTACCTGAGGCGCTACCTCCTGTGATGCCGATAATAAAGGGACGTTCGATTGTTGACATGTGTATTTTATTCGGATGCAAATTTGCGAAAAGGTTTTTATTTAAGCTAAAAAACGCTTTTCATTTTCGGAATTTCAGGTACACGGCTACCTCGTCTTTTATTTGTGTAGCTACATGGTGCAAGCCAGCCTGTTTATATTCTTCGATTATCTCCTTTTCGAAAAACAAGTCTTTCCCACAACCGTCGTGCTGCAATCGCTCTACTTTGGAGACTTCTTCTTCCATGATGGCAATTCCGCCATCATTTAAGGCCTTGTATATTTTTCCAAGTATTTCTGTTCGGTTCTCGAATTCATGCCAGGCGTTGAAGATCCATATCTGGTCTTTATTTTGTAGCGTTTCAGGATTTAATTCGACCTCCGTTTGCCATTCCAATCCAGTTTTTTCTGTAAAGTAGTCTATACTTTCCGCTATGTCCTCCTTGTCTACTAAGGGGTCTACAAATGCCATTTTCTTTGCTGGATAGTGAAGGCAAAGACTAACCTCCCACCAGCCATATCCACATCCGATCGAAGCGATGTGATCCTTATTTTGCCAAAGCGCAAATTCGTAGAATTCTTTCATAGACTCGCAATTTAAGGTATATTTGGCCAATAAAATAAAACAAGATGGCTATTTTTATTGCACCTACGGCTAGCGTGATGGGCCGCGTTTTCATCTCCAAAGACGTATCTGTTTGGTACGGCGCTGTGATTCGCGCGGATGTGGAGGAAATACATTTAGGTGAAGGTTGTAACATTCAGGATAATGCCGTCCTGCATGCTGATGAAGGAGATAAAACGATTATCGGTGCACGCGTAACCGTAGGCCATAGTGCCATTGTGCATGGGGCTGAAATAGGTGAGGGTAGTTTAGTAGGGATGCAAGCAACGGTATTGAATAGGGCCAAAGTAGGCAAGTTTTGCCTCATTGGCGCACATGCCTTAGTCACAGAAGGAATGGAAATTCCCGATTACTCACTCGTATTAGGAACTCCAGCTAAAGTAGTAAAGACCCTGAATGAAGATCAGATTAATCGTCTGAAATTTGGCCCACCACACTATGTAAAAATGGGAGCAGAACACAAGTCTGGTAAATTTCCTTTGTTAACCGCTGAAGACTTCGAATAATGGAGCTCATACTCATTCGCCATGCTCATGCGGGCCCACATACGGAAGATGATAAAGGCAGACATCTCTCAGAAAGAGGTATTGAAGAAGCACTTCTCTTAGGGGAATGGATGCATTTGAAGCAATTTCCAGCTGGATTTTGGTTGATTTCGGATGCCATTCGAACGCGGGAAACTGCAGAATTGCTAGGTAAGCCCTTCTCAGATTTTGAGTTATCGGAATTTTGGTACATCTCAAGCGGCCCCGATTATTTGACTGAAATCGCAAAGCGCACGGAGCCCGTTTTATACTTAGTCGCTCACAATCCTTCTATCTCTTATTTAGCCTCTTATTTATCCGGCGAGATGATTCAAATGGAAACAGCCGGATGTATATCTTTGCAATTTAATGGATTAAATTCTTGGTCAGAAATTACCAAAGCTTCAGCCACCATCACGCATCAACTATGAACAAAAATCAAAAGATCTTTCGCTGGGTGTTAATTCTTTTTACGCTGCTGATGATAGGTCTAGCTATTCAAATGGCTGTGAATACCACCGCCCCGTGGAATAAGAAAAAACATTCAAAATTCTAAAATCGTCCTACGAAATGATTTTGTGAATTTTGAATGTTTTTTCTATCTAGAGAGCTAATGTATCTAACGCATACAAAAGGGGCATCAGCCCCTTTTTTTATACCAACTCTATGCTTTATTCTTTGTGCTTTATGCTTTAAATCTCTACTCTATAATCTCTAATCTATACTCTCTACTCTCCTCTCTACAGCACCGAAGCGATGTGACGAAGATGGTGCGTACAATGCCACGCATATATCCCCAACACCTTATCCATCGTATAGGTAATCCCTCTTTCCGGGTGTAGGTAGGTCTTTTTCCAATCTTCTTCTTTCAAAGTTTCCATCAAGTATACCCAGCGTAAGTGGATGTAGCGTAGGCCTTGAATGGACCACTCAATAGGCGCTTCGTTGCCGTCTGGCATCACAGCCCAGTCATTCTCATCGTAAGGTTTGATGGTCGGATTGTCCTCTGTAAGTGCCATTTTGAAACGGATGTAGCTGTTCATGTGACTGTCCATCAAATGATGAATCACTTTACGAGCTGACCAGCCGCCTTCACGGTAAGGTTTTTCTAATAAGGTTTCGTCTACATCCTTTAACAAAGCGGCTAAATCATCGGGTGTAGAAGCGATAATTTTGATCCAATCGGCTCTTATTGCAGGGGTAATGACCTCTGGATTTTTGTATTTCCCGATTGGATATTGCAAGGGATTCAGTTCCGTATTAGACATTTGTGTAGAATTTAGTGATTTCGATAGCAGTCTGGCGCGTGTGGGCAATCAATGGGTGGACGCCAGTTTTGATGGCTTCTAGCATTTCTTTAGCGGAATCTTTTCCTATATGTGCAGCGTGCAAATTAAGTAGAGTTTCGCCTTCTTCTATTTCCAAAGGAGTGCATACGACAAAGTTTTCGGTGCCCAGTGCAGCAAGTTCAGCTGCTTGACTTTTTACAGCCTGGAAGCTTGCTTCTAAGGCTTCATCATTGGCGCCGCTAATCTCTAAAACTCGAACTTCACGTTCCGCTTTTGCCTTTAAAGAAGCGGCAATGGCTTCGTCTAGGGCCTTTAATTGTTGATTCAGGAAATAATAATTTTTACCTGTTCTTAATCGCTCGCGGATAGATTGGCGGATGAAATAGGTTAATGAATCTGTTACATTAAGCCCGATTTCGGCCATTTGCTTGAAGATTAATGAGCTTGGGGACATCCCCGGAATCGTGTTAGGGTCGTGTAAAACGACCACGCCGTTCGCATCCAAAAATCCATCGATACGGGTACAAACGCCAAAACCTAAGTCCTCAAAAGCCTGTTTCACTTGCGCTTGAATCACTTGAAGATGCGCTAAGCTCGCGTGCATTGGAATGCGCTTGCGCGTTAATTTCGATTTGTATTTGGCATTAAAATCAAACACCTCTACAGAGTCGTCGGTGACGATTTCGGTAGGCGGAAGGGCCACAGCCTTACCCGATGGAGTTTGAATCACGCCGCAACTGAATTCGTTTCCGTTTACAAAGGATTCGAGTAAAATTGCATCCTCTGAATGAATCGATTGAATACTTGCTTTCGTCACCGTGTGGGTGAAATACTCTCTAAGGGCGGTTAATAAGTCCGAAGGATGGTAGTATACTTGTTTCTGGAACACGACTGGGAATCCAATTCCTTCGTCGAGGTTGACCATTTTTTGCAACAAATCAACTTGGTCATCCTCGGTTAATTGTAACCAATCTTCGCGGTAGATTTCATCGATAAAAAGACATTTCTTGATGGCTTTATCGAATATTTCTAGATTGTCTTCTTTTACAAAGGCAAGGCCGATGGAAGATCCTTGGTGTGGAGCTTTGGCCACAAAAGGAATACCAATTTCCTTCTTAACTTGCTCAAAAAGGGTTTCTCTTCCGTATTTTGTGTAATCGTCTCGTTGAAGAACGAAGAATTTCTTTTCTAATCCGACGGATTTCTGGAGCCATTCATTTTGTTTAGCCTTATCAATACCGATGGCAGATCCCAGAACACCAGGTCCTGAATAGGGAATATTATACCATTCTAAAAGGCCTTGAATACTTCCGTCTTCTGCACCTGGGCCATGCATCGCGATGAATGCAAAGTCAAAGTGCTTTGAAAATTCAGCCGGTTGAATGATCGTCCCGACCTCTGCCAGTAAGGAAGTTGCATCTGCCTCAGGCAAAGATTCAATATATACGTTGAATGGAGCGGTTTGAAGGCGCTTAGGCGGGTAAAAAGAACGAATTGAATCTTCGAAAATCAACTCTTCCTTGATCAAAATAAAGTTGCCTAAGCTATCCACAAAAACGGGGATAGGCTGAAACAATGCCTTATTTAGGTGGGCCATCGCTGTTTTGCCTCCTAAAAAACTAATTTCCCGTTCACGCGCGGGGCCGCCAAAAAATATTCCTATCCGCATCATGTGCCTATTAGGGT
>JBEBDF010000032.1:0-20160 GCA_041157105.1 Bacteroidota bacterium
TCGTCCCTTTAACGAGAACCGTTGCACCTGGCAACCCTTGACCGTTTTCCTCGGAAATTACCGTACCGGTAATTACCCGTTGTTGCGCTGAAACCTCAAAACTGAGGGTCATTGTTAAAACCGCAACAACAAAGAGTAAAGCTTTTCTCATAAGGTGTTTAGTTTAGTTTAGTTTAGTTTAATTTGTTCCGGCAAGTTAAAATATTTGTTGATAATTTCATAATAATTAGATGTAGAAAATTTCAAAAATGTGTTTCGCAACACTATTAAATGCACCATTAAGTATTCGATTGCTTCATAAAATTTGCTCTTTTTACAATTTTGCAAAAGTTATTCTTATTTACCGCTTTAAATAAAGCGTGTATAAGTTTTAAACGAGATGATAAGAATTAAGTAGACAAACGTTAATTTCGTTCTTTTGAAAATTCGTCCTTATTATAAAATTGAAAAACGGATTTGGCACTAAAATAATCCCTAACAAAGATGGATCCAATAAAATTTTCCCATTCATCGGATGTTTAAATAATTATAAAGAGATAATGCTACTAAAAAATAATAAAACAGGAGATTACCTTGAGATTGATCCGCTCATCGGGGCGAGCTTAATTGAATTAAATCTTTCCGGAGTTTCTTTAATAGATTTACCTGGTAATGCAAAACACCTTTTAGAAAGTAACCCCTATCATCCGAGTGCACTACTTACTCCTTGGGTGAATCGCGTTCGCAACGGCAACTATTCTTATAAAGGAAAGAATTACCAATTACCCATTAATGAACCAGCTTTAGGAAACGCCATTCACGGTTTATTGGCAAGAGCTCCCTTTTCAATTATACGGGAATCAGAAAATTCAATAAAACTAGAACATATATATAAAGGAGTAGAAACGAATTACCCTTTCCCCTTCCTATTTAGCTACACTTATCACTTACTAAATGAAGGAGGACTCGAAATTACCTTCGAAGCAAAAAACATAGGATCAACTTCTATGCCATTTGCCTGTGGCTGGCATCCCTATTTTAGATTCCCTGATACAACTGTGATGGACTTATCCATCAAATTTCTTCCAACCTCCCGTTTTTTATCTGATTCGCAGATGATTCCTTTGAAAGAAGAAAGTCTTCAAGGGCAGACAGAGTTTATATTCTCTAAAGAAAAAGTCGATCATGTATTTAGACTGGAACCTCTAAAAAAGCATATCACAGAATTGAGAGACAATAAACACCAGAGATCTTTATTTTTAGAACAGTCTTCGATTCAATTTCCATTTCTAGTCGTCTTTCAACCCGAGGGATTTACTTCAGTGGCTATCGAACCCATGACTGCCAATACCGATGCCTTTAATACGGGTGATGGATTAATAGAATTAGAGCCATTAGAGGTCTTTTCAGGACAGATACGTTTATCCATTGGAAAATAAGCCATTCATACAGGTTTTTTGTACATTTGTCAGATGAAGTATTATTTGCTACTCATATTGTTGCTTTTATCCGCATTAAGCCCTGTTTTGGGGGAATCCTTTCTGAATTCAAAGGCGGATTCAAGTGCCAATAAATGGAAGCAAATAATGACCTCAGGAATTAACTTGAACCAATCAAGTTTTAGTGATAACTGGAAAGGGGGAGGAACAAATACATTAGCCATTGGTTGGTATTTAAATCATACGGCAAATGTTTCGAATGAATCTTGGCGTTTAAATTCAGACCTTAATTTACAAGTAGGATTTCTCCAAAATAGAACCCAAAGTCTACGTAAGAATATAGACCGCATCGCTTATGAATTCAAAGCAGGTTATCGAATTAGTCCTAAATGGGATTTTTATGGTTCAACTAACTTTCAATCACAATTCTTTAATGGATATGAATTTGGGAAGAAAAACAAAGCGGGCATTCCTGTAGATTCCCTCATCTCGAGTATTTTTGCTCCGGCATATTTGACATCCTCTATGGGTTTAGAGTACCATCCTGATAAATCTTTTTATACACGAATCGGTTTAGGTAGTTTACGCCAAACTTTTGTCTTCGATCAAGCTATCTCTAGGGCTGGTTTATATGGTTTAGAGAAGCCAGGCGATAATATTAGAAATCAATTCGTATTCCAATATTTAGTCAATATAGATAAAGATGTGTGGGAAAATGTCAATGTAAAAGCACGTTACTCCGCATTAATTGACTATTTCAGAATTAATCAATCCAATAGTATAGTACATCGGCTAGATGCGAATATAACAATGAAGGTCAATAAATACGTCAGCACCAATCTTCAAATTGTATTATTCCGCGATTA
The DNA here is from genome assembly GCA_041157105.1 of Bacteroidota bacterium. GTDB lineage: Bacteria > Bacteroidota > Bacteroidia > Cytophagales > Spirosomataceae > Aquirufa. Next base: position 2,285 of record JBEBDF010000032.1, read on the forward strand.
TGACCAAGATCCATCATGGCAATTTTCGCAAGTTCTATCAATGGGATTAGTATATCGAATCGAGAAATAGCCTATTTTTTTCTATTTAAATAGCGATCATATAACATTTGAAGGATTCCATCTTTCAATCCTAAATCGGGTACTAAAATGGTTTTACACCCCCCTAACTCCATGGCTGTCAAATAGATAGATGCAGCTGGTACAATTACATCCGCTCTGTCGGTATTTAATCGAAGTTTATTTACACGATCTTCAAAAGAAAAGGATCCGACATAAGCAGCCATTTCAAATAAAGCATCAAATGTCATAGATTTTTCTTCTGAGGCCGGTTTAGACAAATTGAATAATTTAGCGATATTACCTCCTGTACCAATTGCCTCAATTTCACCAGAGATTAACTCTTTTTGCTGCGTAATCCAATTACGCATCTTCTCCCAATCCCCCTCCTTCTCAGTGCCCTCTATCAGGCGAACAGAACCTATTTTAAAGGATTTGGAGGCTAATTTTTCCCGGTTGCGGTAAATATTCAATTCTGTACTTCCACCCCCTACATCAATATGTAAATAATTCTTCTTCGGATGCAGGGACTGAACCACCACGTCATTAATCAATTCTGCTTCTCTACTTCCATCAATCAATTGAATTTTCATATCCAAAATCTTGTGGATTCTGGTAATAATTTCTGCTGAATTAGCGGCCTCACGCATGGCTGAAGTAGCACAAATTGCATAATCTTTAACTTCGTGCAAATCCATCAATAACTTGTAAGCATGCAACAATTTAAAGATCCTTACTTCTGATTCAGGCGATATCGATCCATCGCTAAATACATCATGACCTAAACGAAGAGCGAAACGCACGTATTCTATCCGCTTAAAACTGATCACTCCGTCGTTTTCTAATACACTAGATATTTGAAGACGAGCGGCATTAGAACCGATATCAATGGCTGCAAATTTCATGATTTAGCTGGTTTATGAAGGTAAAAACCATTTCCTTGGGTTTCGTATGAAATCTCTGTTCCCAGGACAAATAACAATTCTCTTCGATCAATAATAACAGGAATATTTTCAATCAGATACTCTTCATCAAACTCAGTTTTAGCATCAAAGCCTAATACAAATGTACCACCGCATGTACCTCCACGCATTCCAACCCTAAGAAATGGCTCAGGAAATGAAATTAAACGCAGATTTTCTACCGCAGATTCCGTTAAATGAACAGGATAATCTATTAACATGTATTAACGAGGATTAAATGCAAAATTAGCTAATTTTAGACTTGAAAGGTAAATAAAAAAAGAATGACGTATAAAATACTTTGGGCAGACGATGAAATCGATTTATTGAAACCCTATATTTTGTTTTTAGAGAACAAAGGATATGAAGTTTATACGGTTAATTCAGGGGCTGATGCACTTGAATTAGTGGAGACTCAAAAGTTCGACATGCTATTCCTAGATGAGAATATGCCAGGAATGTCTGGATTAGAGGTCTTGTTGCACATTAAAAAGATTCGACCTAACCTTCCTGTTATCATGATCACTAAATCAGAAGAGGAAGAATTAATGGAGGATGCTATCGGTTCTAAAATAGCAGATTACCTGATCAAACCACTGAATCCCAATCAATTATTACTTTCAGTTAAGCGCATATTCGATAAGAAAAGACTCGAAGAAGGAAAAACGAATATAACCTACCAACAAGAGTTTTTGGCCTTATCTATGCAATACCAGGATCATTTGAATGCCAAAGAATGGTCCGAAATCTACGAAAAACTAGTGTATTGGGAACTCGAAATTGACACTACTGAAAACAAATCGATGGCTGAAGTTTTGAATAACCAAAAAAATGAGGCCAATGCACATTTTAGTAAATTCATTGAAAAAAATTATGAAGGTTGGTTGCAAAAACCAGATGCGGATACACCCATTTTATCTCACCTATTGCTCCGTAAACACGTATTTCCTAAGATAAACGATAAGAGTCCACTCTATTTCATATTGATCGACAACTTACGTTTTGACCAATGGAAAACCTTGGACAAATACATCCAAGAATACTTTCAATTAGAGACAGAAAACAAGTATTATTCCATTCTTCCTACGACAACCGCTTATGCTCGAAATTCAATATTTGCTGGCATGATGCCGTCTGAAATTGCAAAAAATTATCCGGATAAATGGGTATATGATATAGGTGATTCAGAAGATGAAGAAGGGTATAATAAACAAGAGGAATTTTACTTACAAGAACAGTTAAAGCGATTGAAAATCAACGCTAAAAGCTCCTATCACAAGATTATTCACCAATATCAAGGTAAACAGTTAGTCGATAATTTCAATAAATTAGCTACCAATGATTTAAATGTCATTGTCTATAATTTCGTGGACATGCTATCACACGCACGCACAGACATGGCCATGATTAAGGAATTAGCTCCGGATGAATCAGCTTACCGAAGTTTAACAGCCAGTTGGTTCCAACACTCTCCCCTATTTGATCTTTTAAAGAAAATCGCTGAGAAAAAGGGGCGAGTTATCATTACGACAGATCACGGGATGATTCGCGTGCAAAACCCCGTTAAAATTGTAGGAGATCGAAATACAAATACGAATTTACGCTATAAGCAAGGAAAAAATTTAAATTGGGATGCAACCAATAAAATGATGGTTTGCAGGAAACCAGAGAACATTTTCTTGCCGAAACCGAATGTCTCTACCACCTACGTGTTTGCAAAAGAAGACAATCTATTCGCTTATCCCAATAATTACAATCAATACGTAAACCACTACAAAAATACCTTCCAACACGGCGGTATTTCACTAGAGGAATGTATCATTCCAATTATTTATTACACCGGAAAATAAAATTATAAACTAGTGACGGGGAAGATTTTACCTCCTTCACATTTAAGAATTTTACCTGGAACTTTAGCCATCGTATTATAGTCATGACTAGCCATGATAATGGCCATTCCACTTTGGTTTAATTCTTTGAATAATTGCATGATTTCCAAAGAAACCTCAGGGTCTAAGTGCCCTGTGGGTTCATCAGCTAGTAATAGCAGGGGGTTATTCAAAATCGCTCTGGCGATACAAATACGTTGTTGTTCTCCACCGGAAAGACGGTGAATACGCTTGGAAATGGCAGAACTCATTCCAACACGGGCTAAAACCTCTTCAATTTTGAATCGAATTTCGTCTTTATTGGTATGACCTGTCGCCTCTAAAACAAAAGCTAAATTCTTCTCGACATTGCGATCTGTCAATAATTGAAAATCTTGAAATACAAAGCCTAATTTGCGTCTTAAAAATGGTACTTCTGAACGCTTAATTGTATTCAAAGAATAACCTGCCACCGATGCTGTACCTGACTGCAATCCAATTTCAGCGATAATACTGCGGAAAAAAGTACTCTTTCCACTACCTGTTTTACCAATCAAATAATAAAAATCACCCTCATTAATCGTTAAATTAATGTCTTCAAGTGTGTTTACACCCTCTTGAGAAATACTTACTTGTTCAAAAGATAAAACAGACATAAAATCGCCTAGGTTAATTAAGAATTCGCTTTTGCGTGATCAGCTAAAAATTGGGATAAGCCAGAATCAGTTAATGGGTGCTTCAATAGAGCCAACATGGCTGATAATGGACCTGTCATTACATCAGCAGCTGCTTCCGCACATTTAATGATGTGCATCGGGTGACGTACAGAGGCCGCCAAGATTTGGGTATCAAATTCGTAGTTATCATAGATCAAGCGAATTTGCTCGATCAATTCGATACCATCAAATGAAATATCATCTAAACGTCCAATGAAAGGAGAAACGTAGGTTGCACCTGCTTTTGCAGCTAACAAAGCCTGACCAGCTGAAAATACAAGGGTACAATTGGTTTTAATACCTCTTTCAGAAAAATATTTCAAGGCCTTGATACCGTCCTTGATCATGGGAATCTTGACTACAATTTTATCATCTAGCTCAGCTAATTCTTCGCCCTCGCGAATCATACCCTCATAATCAGTCGCAATAACTTCGGCAGAAACATCACCATCTACAATATCACAAATCGCTTTGTAATGACGTAAAACGTTGTCTTTCCCGGTGATTCCTTCTTTAGCCATTAATGATGGGTTCGTTGTAACGCCGTCTAAAACACCTAAATCCTGTGCCTCTTTAATTTGAGCTAGGTTTGCTGTATCGATAAAAAATTTCATAGGTCAGATTTTTTATAACAAAAAAATGGCAAATTCACCGCTACGACCGACCTACCCTTGCTTCGATCAAGACCTGGGGGATTCAGCGGGAGCTGGTAATTTGCCATCACAAATATGACAAAAAAGGAGCTTTTTTCAAAATAAATATCGTTTTTTTAGAATAGCCCCTTAACTTTAAACGATGAAAAAATTGATTCTATTCGTAAGCCTTTGCTTTGCTTGGGCTTGTTCTACTTCGGGTGAGGCCTGGTTAGACGAGGCAAAAGCCAGATTGAAAAAAGGGGAAACAGTTTCTGCAAAAGAAGCGCTTCAGAAAGCAATTGAAAAAAATCCGGGTTTAGCGGAAGCTTATAACTTGCAAGGGGTCATTCTATTTCAGGAAAAAAATTACCCAGAGGCAGAAGCGGCCTACCGCAAAGCCATCGAGTTAAAGCCCTCCTTATATACCGCTCAACTAAATCTAGGGGCAGTATTGATGGAACAAGGTGTTTGGGATAAAGCCTTAGACCCGACCGATAAAGCTATCAAAGCACAGCCCGATTCTAGTGCAGGATACCTCCAAAGAGGGATTATTCAAGCTGCTTTAGCTGATCCTACGAAAGCAAAGATCGATTTTACACAAGCTATTAAATTATCCCCAAAAGACATCAATGCCTATTATAACCGCGGAAACATTCTGTTTCAAGAAGAAAATTATGCTGCAGCAATAGCTGATTTTGCGAAGGCAGCGGAAATTGATCCGACTTTTGGCAAAGCCTATTACGCTCTGGGACTCAGTTATATAAAATCGACACAAAATGATAAAGCTTGTCTATCTTTCCAACAAGCACAAAAATTAAATTACCCAGGCGCTTCTGATGCCGTTAAAAACCTATGTAATTAAGATGAGAAAGGCACAAAACGTTTTGGGAGGTTTATTTGGAATCGTCTTTTTATTATTTTCCTACTGGCAATTAAATGACCCTGATCCTGTTTTATGGGTCCCAGTATATCTTACGGCCGCCTACACGTCTTTTCAGGCGCTGCGAAATAGAACAAATCCAGAACTTTTGATAGTTCTATTTTGCTCATCCTTCTTCGCCGGCTTGCAATTGTGGGTTGAAATGACGGCCTGGGAAGGTTTCTTAACGGATGGATTAAGCATGAAAACACATAATCAAGAATTAGCTAGAGAGGCAGTTGGTCTTTGGATCGCTTCGGCTTCCTTCGCCTTATTTTATATTTTAGAAAAAAAGAAATAAAATGTTAGATCTCGGTTTTGTTTCCGCAATTCTCCCGACTAAAAGCCTATTTGAGGTATTAGACTACGCAAAACAACAAAATTTTGCGTGTGTGGAGATCATGTGCTGGCCCTCCTCCTCAGCAGATGCACGTAGGTATGCAGGTGTTTCGCATATTTCTGTAGACCAAATGTCTACTGAAGATCTGTTAAGCTTGAAGGCGAAACTAGCGCAACATCCGGTGAAGATTTCCGCCTTAGGCTATTATCCTAATCCATTAGATCCAGATGAATCACAAGCCGCATTTTACCGTGCACATATCAAGAAAGTCATTAAAGCAGCCGCCGTATTAGGTATATCGCGTGTAAACACATTCGTGGGACGTGATTACACGAAGAATGTGAATTACAATGTGGGGCGATTCTCAGAAGTATGGCCTGAAATTATTGCCTTAGCTGATTCTTTACAGATCAAAATAGGGATTGAAAATTGTCCTATGTTCTTTACGGATGATGAGTGGCCGGGTGGAAAGAATTTGATGACTACACCCAAGATTTGGGATGAATTATTTACGATTATTCCATCGCCGAATTTTGGCCTAAATTATGATCCTTCACATATGGTTTTCCAAATGATGGACTACACCTACCCTATTTATCACTATGCAGATCGATTACATCACGTGCATTTAAAAGATGTAAAAGTCTATCAGGAAAAGTTAAATCGCGTGGGAATCTTAGCGAATCCATTAGAATACCATTCCCCTAAGATTCCAGGATTAGGGGATATAAACTGGGGAAAGTTTATCTCAGCCTTGAATGATGTACGTTACCGAGGCCCTATCGTAATCGAAGTAGAGGATAAGGCTTATGAGGGTTCGGAAGAAGATATTGATAAAGCGATCCGAAGTGCTCGGAACCACATTCAGCAATTTTTACCCTAAAAAAAGGGCTTCATTTCTGAAGCCCTTTCCCATTTATTTACTTGGTATTTATTTGCTTGGTTTAGCGAAGATAACTGGGTCTATCGTCGGGTTAATATCAACCGACACTGTCTCTACTGTCATCATTCCACCCATTGGGTTAGCTGTTTCCACCGTGTGAGGGAAAGCAAGGCCATTCACCATTTTATAGTTTGAGAAGTTAACTTCAGAATCTACTTCTTGACCATTCGCCTGTACTTTAGCTTGAGTCTTCACTACGAAATTAGTAGCAGTAGAAACATATACTTTACTATCCTCACCTGAAGGTTTTGTTACCGTTAACAGATACACATCAGCACCATCTAATTTCTCTTTCGATACTAATTCAATCTTATATCCATCTTTTTTGGCATTCGTTAGAATAGAACCTAAAGTCTTTTGTGAACTAGCCATCTTTACTTGTTCACGAGGCATATCTTCCGGCTCACCTGTACCACCCATCATCGCTGGGCGATTCATCCAACCTTTATCACCATCGATAACCGTAATGATTTTATTTCCCATTACTTCGATCTCTGTACGAAAAGACTTTCCAACCACTAAGGAGGTCTTACTTTCAATGTCCATTCCCTGAACACTAAACTTACTCTTTACCACAGCAGTTTTTACTGTAGCCCATTTATCGGCACCACCCATAGCGGCTTCGTGTTTAGCTAAAATTTCCTCTGTCGATTGAGCAAAAGCAACATTAGCTACAAGCATACCTGCCACAAGGCAGATTGATTTGATCATTGTTTTCATTTTGAAGGGGTTTATTTTCGAAAGTTAAGAAAATTATTGAGCTTTTTTAGGAATAGAACGCATCACGATGAACCAACCCAGTAGTACTAAAATGGCGGCCATGAAAAAAGCAGCACCAGGAAACAAGATTGGGGCTTTTTCTGAAGCGAAATAGGCAAAAAGATTCGAGGCTAATAAGGGCCCAAAAATGGTCGTAATCGACTGTAAACTGGTTAATCCGCCCTGTAACTCACCTTGTTCATCAGGACCTACTTGTTGGGTGATGAGACTTTGGAGTGCTGGCCCAGCAATTCCTCCTAAACCGAAAGGAATCATAAAGGCATACATCATCCAAGACTTAGTCGCATAAGCAAACATAAAGAAACCTATTCCGTACAGAAGTAAACCATAAGAGATCGCTTTTATTTCCCCCAGTTTGGGCATAATTACACGCGCCAAACCTCCTTGAACGATAGCTACAATTAATCCCACAAAAGCTAAGGAATAACCTACCTGATCTGGTGTCCAACCAAAAACCTTCATCGTAAAATACGACCACGTGCTGGGATGCACCTGACCGGCTAATTGCAAGCAGAAAAAGCCGCCTACTAAACCGGCAATTAGAGGGTATTTAGTTAAATTTTTTAAGGACCCTAATGGGTTTGCACGACTGATATCAAAAGGACGGCGATTCGATTTTGCTAAGGATTCAGGAAGAACAAAATAGCCATAAATTCCATTAATTAAGGTTAAACCCGCCGCTGCAAAGAATGGAATACGGTCTCCATAAGAGGCTAACACACCTCCTACAGCAGGCCCAATGATAAAGCCTACACCAAAAGCAGCTCCTACAACCCCAAAATTCTTCGCTCGATCTTCCGGTTTAGAAACATCCGCAATATAGGCTTGAGCCGTTGTGAAACTGGCTCCAGTGATCCCAGACATAATTCGCCCAATGAATAACCAAACAATATTAGGCGCAAAAGCCAAGACTAAATAATCAATCGTAAAGCCAAACAAAGACGCTAAAATCACGGGGCGACGACCCACTTGATCTGATAAGCCTCCTAAAACGGGAGAAAACAGAAATTGCATAATGGCATAAGAAGCCATTAACCAGCCCGCATATTGTGAGGCTACGGAAATATCCCCTCCTACGAAACCCTTAATTAGGTTAGGCAAAACTGGGATAATTAACCCTATTCCAAGAACATCGATTAATAAAGTGATGAAGATAAATCCAATTGCAGGATCCTTTTTACTCGCCATTTGATTTTAAATTAGGCTGCAATTTAAGAAAAAGGATATTGAATTTTAGATTTTAAAAATTCCTTACTTGTTTCAGCACAACTTAGTGGTGTTTTCCCCGCATCAGGAACAGCATCTAATTCCACGATGGCAAAGCCTTTGAATTTGATTTTATCTAGGTTAGCAAACACCTCTTCCAAATTAACTTTTCCCTGTCCTAATTCAACAAAACGATAACGAGGCTCAGTTTGACGCACATCTTTCATGTGGAAAGAGTGCAACACTTTGCGGTATTTCAAAACAGCTTCCGCAGGATTACCTCCCCCTTGAAAATAGTGTGCCACATCTAAAAGCAATTTGATTTTAGAGGAGTCCATATGAGTTACCAGTAAATCCACCTCCTCTGGTGTTTCCCCAAATTGGTCCATGTGGTTATGGTATGTGGCTTGAATGCCCAATTCTTTCGTTTTAGCACCTATTTCGTTCATCACCTCTGCTAAACGAATTAAGTCTTTTTCCTCCGGCTTTACCCCTTTCTTACGTAGAGAATTAGTCAATTGGATCGAAGTACCTCCTAAGGCTTTCACAAATGCCGCATGCTTAACGTGCTGAGCGATAGAGGCTTCTACTTTAGCCGGATCTATCTCCACATTGCCACTTGAGAACATGCATAACTCTAAGCCAGATTGATCCAATAGTGTTTTTAAGGCAGCCGTATTGTCTTTGTATTTCGCATATGTATTCGCACGCAATTGAATTCCTTTAAATCCTAAAGCAGAAATATCTTTGATTGCCTGCTCATCTTGCCCACTCCAGGTAATTGCTGAGTAGCCTAATGAATACGTTTTTTTGGCAGCAAAAATGGAAATAGGAAGTGTGGATGCCAAAGTAAATAAGGCTGATTTAGCCAAGAATTCGCGTCTCGTTTTCATATAAATAGGTTTTATTGTAAAAGTCTCACTTACAGATTATTTACTCTCACTAAATTTTAAATAATCTGCTAACAAACTTAATTTATCCGTACCAATATAATCTACGCCGATGTCTATCAAAGCCTGATAACCTAACAGAGAATCTGGGGTAGCCCATAAACGGACTTTTCGGCCATTCGAATGAACTTGATCGACGTAGTTTTTGAGCTTTTCCTTTAAAGCGGCGGGAATAGGCCCTTGGCCACCCCATAAACCAAATTTTAACATGGATTCGCTCTCCAAAATCACTTTATTCGTGGGAAAACGTTCATCCGAACGGCCATCAAAGGTAATCCAAGCAGGAGATTCAATGTATTGTGACGGCTTAGGGCGATTTCCAGAGATCACGATACGGAATCCCTTTTTCTGTATAATTTCTGCATGGGGCTTCAAAGCAGCAATAATCAGCGGCAAGGTAGAATCTGATGAAGTCTTCGAATCAATCAATAATTGGTGAAAATTACCCTCTTTATTAGCTTTTAAAACCCGAATAATGGGATCGATATACAAATCCTTCAAGTTGCGATTTAAACGCAGTTGAGAACGTTCATGCCCCACTAATAATTCGCCATTTACTGCATAAACGTCAGCCTCAATGGAACCAAAACCTAGCTGAAACGCATCAAAAAAAGGCCTCTCGTGTTCGTAATCATTGTGTGCATGCGCTTTTAAAAGCGGTTTTTGGGCCTGCACTCCAAATGTCAACAAACAAAAAAAAACGATTCTTTTCATTAGCCTTTTACATAATCCCCAGACGCAATTCGCGTTTTAGAGTCGATTTTTTTATTGTATAAATACGCATAAGATTCGATTTCTTTACCTTTTAAGCTCACTTTTACTTGCTCACGAATAAAAATACTTTCCGCTGGTTTTTCCGTATTGTATTCCTCGTATTCATCTAAAACGTTCAATAATTTGATCGTATTGGACAATAAATACAATTCACCTACCACTTGATCTTTCGCATCTGAGGAGGGAATTATACCTGGATAATCGGCCACTTGGTACATTTGACCTTGGTAAGTCGCCATGCCGATATAGTCTGAATTGCGCGCAATTAAGCGGTGTAAATCGTTGCCGCAGTCACGACGCAAGGTTCCATAAACAAATAAATATTCTTCCACATTCGGTTCTGGTAGTTTCGCTTCTTCCAAAGTCAATACCAAGTCCTCTTGCTCCACCACTGTTCCCTCTGTTAATACTACGTTACCGACAATTCCTTCGAATGGTGCGGAAACGATCGATTCCATCTTCATCGCCTCAATCACGTAAAGTGGTGCGTTTAATTTCACCTCATCGCCTGGTTTTACCAAGATACGGGATAATCTACCCTGCAATGGTGCGCCAATATCCCCTTTTGCCTTCGCTTTTGCGTGTTGAGCGCGTTCGACTTTGACGTTTTTGTCCAAAATTTTAATGCGACGTGCCTGGCCATTCAATTCAAAGGTTACATTGCGTAGACCTGATTCATCCGGCTCTGACATGTACAAGAACTTCACGATGATCGTCTTACCCGGTTCAATCGTAATCATAATCTCCTCATCCTGCTTCAAGCCATAAAAGAAGGCTGGAGTAGGAAGGGCAGATAACTCACCGAATAGGGCCGAATTCTTGTAATAATCTTCGTAGACTTTCGGATACATTTTGTACGACAAGTAATCAAAGAATCCGTCTTCAGCTTCCGGGAATTTCTTTGTGAAGGATTTAAAGTCTGCATCGAAGTCGATGGGTGCCAAATGGTCGTTAGGCCGCCCTTCGATGGCATGTTGGCCTTTCAAGATAATCTCCTGCAATTGCTTCGGGAAACCTTGGTAAGGTTGGCCTAGACCGCCTTTGAAGAAGTCTTTTACGGATTCAGGGAAAGATAAGGTAGAGCCTTTGGCATATACATCCTCCGCTGTTAACGAATTCGCGGTCATAAAAATCGCCATATCCCCTACTACTTTCGAGGATGGCGTTACTTTAACAATATCACCAAAAAGTGTATTCGCTTCTGAATAATTATGCTTCAATTGTTCGAACTTATCCCCCACTCCGAGTGAAATCGCTTGGCCACGCAAGTTCGTATACTGGCCACCTGGTATCTCATTATTGTACACCTCAGCAGTTCCAGCCTTCAATTCCGATTCAAATGGCGCATACATGGCGCGAACTGCTTCCCAGTAATTCGAGTATTCATTTAATAAATCTAAATCAAGATCAGATGCCTTCGGATGACCTTGCATCATGGCTACCAAGGAGTTCAAATTAGGTTGAGAAGTCAACCCTGACATCGCACCTAACGCACCATCCACAATATCCACTCCTGCCTCAATGGCCTTCAAATAGGTCGCCGATTGAACCGAAGCCGTATCATGCGTATGCAAATGAATAGGAATATCCACTGCTTTCTTTAATTCTGTCACTAATTTCTCCGCTTGGAAAGGACGTAAAAGGCCAGCCATGTCTTTAATACATAATATGTGAGCGCCCACGTCTTCCAGCTGACGTGCCATATCTACGTAGTATTGCAGATTATACTTCTCGTTCGTAAAGACATCGCCCGTGTAGCAAATAGCTGCCTCTGCGATGCCTGGAGTACGTTCGCGAACCGCTTTGATCGATACTTTCATCGCCTCGATCCAGTTTAAGGAATCGAAAATACGGAAGACATCGACACCCGCCTCGGAGGATTTCTCCACGAATTTTTCTATCAAATTATCCGGATAGGCTGAATAACCCACGGCATTAGAACCGCGGAAAAGCATTTGCAAAAGCATATTCGGCATGGCCTCGCGGAACTCCTGAAGGCGCTTCCAAGGTGATTCTTGCAAGAAACGCATCGCCACATCGAAGGTCGCACCACCCCAAACCTCCATCGAGAAGAGTTGAGGAAAGGATTTCGCAAAACCATCTGCCACAGCTAACATATCTTGAGTCCGCACACGCGTTGCTAAAAGCGATTGATGTCCATCCCGGAAGGTCGTGTCTGTGAAATAGATTTGCTTTGAATCACGGATGTACTGGGCAAATTTCTCCGGACCCATTTCCGTTAATAATTGTTTATTACCTTTCGGGTAAACCGCCATCGGATCCACGTATGGGATGATGGCAGGTCGGAATGGAGCCGTTGGCTTCACTTTTACGTCAGGATTTCCGTTGACGATCACTTCACCTAGGTATCGAATTGCTTTTGTAGAACGGTCGCGGGTAGGTTTGAAATTAAATAATTCCGGGTGTGTCGCAATGAAAGGGACCGTGCAGTGGCCTTCTTGGAAAACGGGGTGTGTGATCACATTTCGCAAGAATGGAATGTTGGTTTTTACCCCACGGATTCGGAATTCGGTTAGGGCGCGATTTAAACGTTCGGACGCACCGCGAAGCGTGCGGCCTTTGGCCGATACTTTTACTAACATCGAATCGAAATAAGGGGAGATTTTTACCCCAGGATAAGACGATCCTTCGTCCAAACGAATGCCAAAACCGGCTGCATTGCGGTAGGCAATGATAGTTCCAAAATCGGGTTTAAACCCGTTTGCTGGATCCTCTGTGGTGATACGGCATTGGATTGCAAAACCTTTTAAAGGAATGTCCGCTTGGTTTTGAATGAAAATACCTGGATCGGATAACTTGTAATTTTGGGCAATTAGAATTTGAGTGCGGACGATATCAATGCCTGTCACCTCTTCAGTAATCGTATGTTCTACTTGAATACGCGGATTGACCTCGATAAAGTAGATATTTTCGTCTTTATCGACTAGAAATTCTACCGTTCCTGCGTTGTAATAATTCACGGCTTTTCCGATAGAAAGCGCGTAAGCGTATAATTTCTGTTTTGTTTCTTCTTTAAGTCCAAAAGAGGGTGCGATCTCCACCACTTTTTGGAAACGTCTTTGAACTGAACAGTCGCGTTCGTACAAATGCACTAAATTTCCGTGTTGGTCCCCTAATAATTGCACTTCGATATGCTTAGGATCATCGATGAATTTCTCGATAAACAAAGTCTCATCACCAAAGGCATTTTTCGCCTCGTTCTTCGCCTCTTGGTAGGCCTTTTCTAATTCCTCTTCCGATCTTACCACCCGCATTCCACGTCCACCTCCACCGGCAGCCGCTTTCACCATCACAGGAAATTTAATGCGTTTCGCTTCTGATAAAGCCAAAGAATAATCTGATAAATCTCCTTTGGAATCTTCAATCATAGGTACATTGGCCTTCAAAGCTGCTACTTTTGCCGCCACTTTATCCCCTAATGCATTCATCGCTTCGGGAGATGGGCCCACAAAAACGATTCCTTCTTCCCGGCAACGCGTCGCTAAAACCACATTCTCTGATAAGAAACCATAACCTGGATGAATTGCCTCAATTTTCTTCGATTTACACAAAGAGATCAAGCCCTCAATATCCAGATAGGGCTTTAATGGCTCATTGTCTTTACCGATTTGGTAGGCTTCGTCCGCTTTATAGCGGTGCAAAGAATACCGATCCTCGAAGGTGTAGACTGCTATCGTGCGTATTCCTAATTCGGAGGCTGCACGCATAATTCGGATAGCGATCTCACCGCGGTTAGCGATTAATAGACTAGAGATTTTCTTAACGTATGATTTTGGCATAATCAGTAAAGTAGGAGATTCTAACAAAAATGCTAAAAATATTATGAAATTTGCATCTAAAACGGTATTTTATTTGGTAAAACTTAAAAAAATACCATTATTATTGGGTTCGTTACCAAGAAAAATAATTCTATCGGCTTCGAGCGATTTTTCTTAACTTGCAGGTCGAACAAAAAATAGCTTTTTATGAAACCTATCATCGGTATCACATTAGGGGATTATAACGGAATCGGACCCGAAGTAATCTTGAAATCTTTAGCCAGCCCACGCTTGCTAAAGTGGTGTACGCCCGTGATATATGGTTCTGCTAAAGTACTAGATTTTTACCGCCAAAAATTTGAATTAAAAGAATGGTCCATCGCCCCAATCAAAGAGGCTTCAGAAGCTAAATCCGGCGAAAGCTTTGTTATTAACTGCTGGGATGATTCTTCTACTGTAGTAGAGCCGGGAAAGGAGACCAAAGAAGCAGGAAAAGCAGCCTTTGATTGCCTCGAAATAGCCGCTAACGATCTAGATCGTGGACTTATTTCCGCATTGGTTACCGCTCCTATCAATAAACACAACATCCAATCTGAGGACTTTAAATTTCCTGGACATACAGAATATTTAACAGAACGCTTCGAAGCAAAATCCTCTTTAATGATGATGGTCTCCGAAGGTTTCAGAATGGGCGTAGCCACGGGTCATATTCCTCTTTTAGAGGTTTCCAAGGCTTTAAGCGCTGAATTATTGCGCACAAAAATCAGCTTATTTTTAAAGAGTTTAAAGGAAGATTTCTCCATCGACAAACCGCGATTGGCTGTCTTAGGCTTAAACCCACACGCGGGTGAATCGGGATTGCTAGGACAAGAGGAATTAGAGATTATCCAACCGGCAGTGGAGGAGTTTAGGACGAAAGGTAACTTAGTTTTGGGCCCTTATCCAGCAGATGGATTCTTCGGAAAAGCGCAATTCAAGGATTTTGACGGTGTTCTTGGTATGTACCACGATCAAGGTTTGATTCCATTCAAATACATCGCTTTTGATTCTGGCGTGAATTTTACGGCAGGATTACCCGTCATTCGCACATCCCCAGATCACGGAACGGCTTATGATATTGCAGGCCAAAACGTAGCCGATCCAGGTTCTTTCTTACAGGCCTTGTTTTTAGCGTTAGATCTCGTAAAAAATCGAATGAATGCGTAAAGTCTTAATCGTCGACGAGGTTCATCCTTCGATGACAGAAGGACTAACGAATTTGGGATTCGAGGTAGAGACACGCGTAGATTTATCTCTAGCCGAATTTACTTCGATTTTACCATCATATGATGGATTAATCATTCGAAGTAAGTTTAAAATCACGGCAGATATTCTTGCGAATAGTACTTTATCATTTATCGCTCGGGCAGGCGCTGGACTCGACTTGTTAGATGTGAATGCCTGTATATCTCGAGGAATAGCAGTTTTCTCTGCTAACGAGGGGAATGCTGATTCGGTTGCAGAACACGTCATCGGACAACTTTTATCTCTTGCACATAAACTGCATACCTCAGATACGGAGGTACGCCACGGATTGTGGGAAAGAGAAGGAAATCGCGGTTTTGAACTCAAAGGAAAAACCATTGGTATCATCGGATATGGCAATATGGGTAAAGCCGTGGCTTCTCGCCTTTCCAGCTTCGGAATGAGTATTTTAGCTTACGATAAATACGCACCATCAGCAGATTATCCAGCATCGATGGAGCAGCTATTTGAGCAAGCTGACATCTTAAGTTTGCACGTTCCTTTGACTGCTGAGACGCGTGGATTGATTTCAGTTGAATTTTTAACATCATTCAAGAAGCCCATTTTATTGATTAATAGCTCTCGAGGGCCTATCGCTCCACTAGAACCCTTATTACACGGATTGCGCTCAGGACAGATTAAAGGGCTTGCATTAGATGTCTTACCAAACGAAAAATTGTCTTCGTGGTCTCCGGTAGAAAAAGAGCTATTCGCTGAAATCGCAGCCTTTCCTGCTACCATTTTCAGCCCACACGTGGCGGGTTGGACGACAGAAAGTTATATTAAAATCAATGAGGTATTACTCGATAAAATAAAGGCGCATTTCTTTCTATGAATTACCCCGTAAATCTTGCCGAAAAACTGGGGTTCAACCAGGTAAAAGAGGAAATTAAGCAGCTTTGCTTAAGTCCGATGGGTCTAGAATATGCGGATAAAATGCGCTTTTCCGATCGCTTCCCTTTGGTCAAACAATGGGTGGAACAGGTGGATGAGATGAATCGCATTTTGGGCGAGCACGGTGGCGAATTTCCGCAAACGGATTACTTCGATTTACGTGCCTATTTAAGCCCACTGCAATTAGAGGGGCATTATTTATCAGCAGACGAGTGGAGAGATTGGCAACGCGCGTTAACGGTTTTGTATGAAACCATTCGGTTCTTTGCAGCCATCGATTCGACTGAATACCCTGAAATACACAAGATTACACAGCATTTTTTAGATAAAGGCGCAGAAAGCAATGGAGATTTTCGTCAGATAATTCCCATCATTCAGGATTTAGACCGTGTTTTTGACATCAATGGTCAAATCAAGGAGACTGCCTCCCCTGCTTTAGGTGACTTACGGCGAAAAAGAATTGCAGAAGAGCAAGGTCTACGAAAGAAATTGGATTCCTATTTAAGCCAGGCCTATAAAGAGGGATGGGTGAGCAAGGATTTCTCTTTGACATTGCGCAATGGCCGGATGGTGATTCCACTTTCTGCGGAACACAAACGGAAGATTAAAGGTTTCGTTCAAGATGAATCGGATACTGGAAAAACGGTCTTTTTAGAGCCTGCGGATGCACTAGCGATGAATAATGAGATCAAATCATTAGAGTCAGCAGAGCGCCGGGAGGTAATTCAGATTTTATCGAAGCTTTCGGATCGCATTAGACCTTTGACAACCTTTTTAGGACACGCTTTTTCTTGGTTAGGTTTAATTGATTTCATTCGGGCCAAAGCCCTTTGGGGAGCTGAACACAAAGCGATCAAACCTACATTCATTCAAGATAAACCCATCGTAAACTGGACCGATGCGCGTCATCCACTTTTAGAGAAATCATTGGAGAAAATTGGTAAGAAAATCAAACCATTAACGATTCGCTTAGAGGATGAACGCAGAATTATGGTCGTCTCAGGGCCCAATGCTGGAGGTAAATCCGTGACATTGAGCACGGTAGGTTTATTGCAGTTCTTATTCCAATCTGGCTGCTTAGTTCCATTAGCCGAAGGGAGCACGATGGGCTTCTTCTCCCAACTCTTCCTAGATATGGGCGATGAGCAAAATTTAGAAAATGAATTAAGTACCTATTCCTCTCACTTAAGTAACATGCGGCATTTCTTGCAGCACGTGAACGAGAAGACCTTGATTTTAGTCGATGAATTTGGTACCGGAACGGAACCTTCTTTAGGTGGAGCAATTGCTGAATCTATTTTAGAAAAGCTGGCCGATAAGGGTTGTTTTGGGGCGATTAATACGCACTTTGGTAACTTAAAAAGCTTAGCTGACCGCCAAAAAGGTCTTTTTAACGCCGCCATGCGTTACGATACCGAACACTTGGAACCCCAATTCATTTTGGATATGGGAAAACCGGGTAGTTCGTTCGCCTTTGAAATCGCACAGAAAATTGGATTACCTAAGGCCATCATCGAAAATGCCCGGAAGAAACTAGGCAAGAAACAAGTAGACTTCGATAAGCTTTTGTTAGAAACAGAGACAGAGAAGCAGATTTGGGAGAGTAAGAATGCCAGCTTAGCACTAGCTAATGAGCAAGCACTATCCATCAAGGAAAACTACGAGAGGCTCAAGAATCACGTGCAAGAGGAGCAGAAAGCAATGTTAAATGCGGCCAAGGCCGAAGCTAAAAAGATTATTCAGGAGGCAAATCAACGGATTGAGCAAAC
>JBEBDF010000033.1:0-19736 GCA_041157105.1 Bacteroidota bacterium
TCTTGATTTTCTCTAAAAATCTTGGAGGCATGAATGATTTTGTCAACTAGGGTCGTTTTACCGTGGTCAACGTGGGCAATAATGGCAATGTTGCGAATGCTTTGCATAAAAATGTATTCGTTGAATGAAACGAAATTCCTTTATTTGGGAAATTCAAGGTGCAAAGGTAGGGATTATTTCTTTGAAAAGTGCTATTAACACTTTAAGAAACAAGTGCTTTCGGATTATTTTTCGCAGGAACCGGGGTAGTGTTGGCTTGGATTTTTGCTAAAATGCCGTTTGCATCGATTCCGCAAAGGGCGTAGAGCTCTTTTTGCTCTCCGTGCTCTACGATTTCGTCTGCAATCCCTAGTCGAATTATTTTAGCGGTGTAGCTGTAGTCGACCATAAATTCAGCGATAGCAGAACCAAAGCCTCCTTGAATCGCCGCATCTTCCACGGTAATAATGGTCTTAAACTGCTTGAAAACTCGGTGCAATAATTCCTCGTCGAGCGGTTTTACGAAACGCATGTCGAATAAGGCAGGTTTCAAGCCTAACTCACGTGCTTTTTCACAAGCGGCAATGGCTTCATTTCCAATATGACCAATAGACAAGATGGCAATTTCATCACCCTCCATCAACTGAACACCCTTCCCGATTTCAATTTCTTCTAAGGTCGTTCTCCAAGCTGGCATCACACCCTCTCCACGTGGGTAGCGTATCGTGATGGCTTTTTCGTGCGACTTGAACGAATCCAACGAAGCTGTGTACATGATGTTGCGCAGCTCTTGTTCGTTGCGAGGAGCTGCTACGATCATGTTTGGTACACAACGCATGAAGGCTAAATCCAACAATCCGTGGTGGGTAGGACCGTCAGCTCCCGCTAAACCAGCGCGGTCTAGGCAGAAAATAACGGGTAATTTTTGCAAGCATACATCGTGCACGACTTGGTCGTAACCGCGTTGCATGAAAGAAGAGTAGATATTACAGAATACGGTTAAGCCCTGTGTCGCTAATCCCGCAGAGAAAGTCACAGCATGTTGTTCCGCGATTCCCACGTCAAAAGCGCGATCAGGCATCGCCCGCATCATAATATTCAAAGAAGATCCAGAAGGCATCGCCGGGGTAATCCCCATGATTTTCGGATTCTTCTCGGCTAATTCTAATAAAGTATGGCCAAAAACCTCCTGGTATTTAGGCGGTTGTGGGTCATCATAGGTCTTTTTATGAATTTCACCCGTAAGTTTATCGAACTTGCCGGGCGCATGCCACAAGGTTTGATCCTTCTCGGCTAGTGAATAACCTTTTCCCTTAGTCGTTATGCAATGCAAAATCTTAGGGCCAGGGATGTCTTTTAAATCGTTTAAGACTGTCGTTAAATTATCGATATCGTGGCCATCGATAGGGCCAAAATAGCGTAGATTTAATGACTCGAACAGATTACTTTGATTCAGTAATGTCGCTTTCAAACCATTCTCAATCTTCGAAACAATCTCTTGAGCTGTCTTGCCGAATTTGGACATCTTGCCTAACAGATTCCAAACGTCATCCTTTACCTTGTTATAGGTGTGAGACGTCGTGATATCTGTCAAATATTCTTTTAATGCACCCACATTCGGGTCTATCGCCATGCAGTTATCGTTTAAGATAATCAACATATTGTTTGGGATATCTCCCGCGTGGTTCATAGCTTCGAAGGCCATACCCGCGGTCATAGATCCATCGCCTATAACTGCGATATGTTGCCTGTGTGTTTCTTTTTTGTATCCAGAAGCTACAGCCATCCCTAACGCTGCAGAGATAGAAGTAGATGAGTGACCTACGCCAAAGGTATCGTATGGACTTTCGGAGCGTTTCGGGAAACCCGAAATTCCACCCATTAAACGATTCGTATGGAAATTGTGGCGGCGACCCGTTAATATTTTGTGACCATAAGCCTGGTGGCCTACGTCCCACACGAGTTGATCGTCCGGCGTATTGAAAACGTAATGAAGGGCAACTGTTAATTCTGTAACACCTAAAGAAGCGCCAAAGTGGCCACCATTCACAGAAACGTTGTCAATAATAAATTGACGCAATTCTTGACAAACTTGGGGTAAGTCTGACTTCGGCAACTTACGCAAATCCTCCGGAGTGGATATTTTGCAAAGTAATGGACCGGCTTCAAATTGCATAGACGCTTTTAATGGGTGTGAAAGATTAACCTTACAAAGGTAAAAATGTTTTTAAGCCTTAGTCATTTTTTTGACTCGCTTTGAATAATCTTTTTTGTTCGTAGTCGGATAAACTATCATAGCCCGATTGAGATATTTTATCCAAAATAGCATTCAGTTCATCCTCGGGTACTGTTTCGGGCTCTTTTCGTGGTTGGAATTGCTGGTTAACCACTTGGGCAAATTCTTTGATTTTTATTTCAAAGATGGCTTGTGGTTTAGAGGCGGCTAAAAAGTTTTTGGCAAATATGAAACCAAGAATGGCTCCCCCTAAATGCGCAATATTTCCGCCAGCGTTCGAACCTGTCGTTTCGATAAAAGACCACAAAACGTAAAAGGCGGCTATATATTTAATACGGACAGGCCCTAATAATAGCAAATGTACTTGGTAGTTTGGTCGAATGGTTGCAGCGGCTACTACCACCGCAAATACGCCGGCAGAGGCTCCATTGAGAAAATTAGGACCTTTGGCAATGAAAAAACTAACGGTGTTCATCGCTAAAAGAAAGGCCACAGCACCCGCTAATCCGCCATAAAAAAAGAGCTGGACAAGTCGTTTATTTCCTATAAAATCCTGTATGATGGTACCAAACCAATACAGGAACATCATATTAAAAATGAGGTGAAATACCTCAATGTGCAAGAAAAAATAGGTGATTAAACTCCAGGGTCTTTGGATAAGCAAATCTAGCGCAGATGGCAGTGAAACTTGGGGGAAAAACGCATCAAATAATTCAGATTTGCCGGCTATCAATAAACCGACACGAGCGATCATTAAAGTCACGAAAATTGCTCCGTTGGCTATAATAATCTTCATCAAGCCTTGTCCAGGCTGTTGAATAATGTTTTTTATGTCGGTCCAAATGCTTCTCATCTTAATAGAAGCTGTCGCGCTTTTGTCTCCAAATCAACAATAAAATCACCGCAAAAAGCATACCCCCTAGGTGTGCGAAATGTGCTACATTATCACCCTCCGCAGCAGCTTTCCCAGCATATAGTTCGTAGAAGGCAAAACCCATCACTAAGTATTTCGCTTTCACTGGAATAGGAATGGGGAAGACGAACATTTCCGAGTTAGGGAATAAATAGCCATAAGCCATCAAGATCCCAAAAACACTCCCAGAGGCTCCCACAACTGGATTTTGAGTCGTATATTCTTTATAATGGTCAATCGCTCCTATAGCATTCATGCGGCCTTCGTTAATTGTAGTGCTCCCGTCAAACCGATTGAAATAGTCCATCAAGAAATCAGAATTAGGATTTGAAAGGGCTAATTCAAGCGCCTTACGGATGCTCGCGTAATCATGGAAATACTGAATGGCTTCGTGTAATAAACCTGCGCCCACTCCACAGAAGAGGTAGAAAAACAAGAAACGTTGACCTCCCCAAATTCGCTCCAGAATAGATCCAAACATGTAAAGCCCAAACATATTCATCAACAAATGCATAAAATTCGCATGCACGAACATATAGCTAATCAGTTGGAAGTATTGAAACTTGTTGGATTGGAAAAAATACAAGGCGAACAAATCATCCGGAATAAAGGATGATCCTAAGAAGATGGCAACATTGGCGAAAATCAAATTTCGTACGGTAGGTGTAATATCTCTTAGCATAATTTATTCTTCGTATCCCCAATCAATGGAGTTTTTCATGTCTTTAATCAATAATCCAGCAGACTTAAAGGCTCCACGAATCTCGTCGACCTTATCGTATTGTCTACTTTCCTTGAAACCCTTGTAGAGCTGAAGAAGTTCATCGGTCAAGCCATTCATCTGCTCGGGAACCTCTTCTTTGATCCCCAGCACGTCTTCTAAAATGCTGATATAAGAACGTTTTAGATTCGAAAATGTTTCAGCGGAAAGCGACTCAAACGGCAGAGAACCCGTGTAAATAGAATTAATTTTCTTTAACAAGGTAAATAAGTGGGCGATTGCTACAGCCGTGTTTAAGTCGTCGTTCATGCCGTCGTAGCAGCCTTGAATCGCTTCGTTGATTTCTTTTTCTTGTACGGCATCTGAGTTCGCGGAAATTCCACCAGGATATTCTAGCTTTTTGATGATACGCAAACCGTTCGCAATCTTTTTATAGCCTTTTTGGGCCGCTTTTAAGGCGTCGTTTGAGAAGTCTAACGTACTACGGTATTGCGACTGCAACATAAAGAAACGCACGGTCATGGGGCTGTAAGCCTGTTCTAATAGCGGGTGACTACCAGCAAATAACTCGGTTGGCAAGAAGGAGTTTCCGAGGGATTTACTCATTTTTTGGCCATTTACCGTTAACATATTCGTGTGCATCCAATAGCGTACAGGAGCGCGATCATATGCGGCTTTTGCCTGTGCGATCTCGCATTCGTGGTGCGGGAATTTCAAATCCATTCCGCCACCGTGAATATCAAAAGTATCACCTAAGTACTTGTGACTCATGCAGGTACACTCTAAATGCCAACCAGGAAAACCCTCTCCCCAAGGGGATGGCCAGCGCATAATGTGCTCTGGCGCCGCTTTTTTCCAAAGCGCAAAATCCAATGGATTTCGCTTTTCGCCCACACCATCTAAGTCACGTGTTTCGGTTAATAAATCATCTAAAACGCGGCCAGACAAATGGCCATAGTTGCCACCGTTTTTATTGTAAGTTTCTATGTCAAAATACACTGAACCATTTGATTCATAAGCTAATCCTTTTTCGATTAAAGCTTTCGTGGTCTCGATTTGTTCTACGATATGTCCCGTCGCCGTAGGCTCGATGCTAGGAGGCAAGACATTGAATTTTTCTAATACTTGGTGGAAATCTTGGGTAAAGCGATGTACGATCTCCATCGGCTCTAACTTTTCCAGTTTGGCCATCTTCCCAATCTTATCCTCTCCCTCATCGCCATCGCCTACTAGGTGGCCTACATCTGTAATGTTTCGAACATAACGCACCTTGTAACCGATATGCAATAAATAGCGGTTTAAGATGTCAAAAGACGTAAAAGTGCGCAGATTGCCTAAGTGAACATAATTATATACCGTGGGTCCGCAGACATAAAGTCCGACGTGATTTTCGTGTATCGGGGTGAAAAGTTCTTTTTCACGACTCAGGGTATTGTATATTTTTAAGGGCTGCATGTAAAGCGGATCTTTTCTGATCGAAAGGGGATAATAAGGAATTAAAATTAATTGGATTCTTTTAATTCACCAAACCCAAACGCAATTCATTACCTTTGTATGTTTTTTAGCATACAAACGTTATTCGCATGTTTTTACGAGAAGTAGGAGACGACACTCGCTTAAAGAAGATTTTTCTAACCTTTCCGGTTCAGCTCTATTCCAGCGACCCTAATTGGATTCGTCCTTTAGATAACGATATCTCTTCGGTGTTTGACCCACGGAAGAATCCCCATTTTAAACAAGGGGAGGCGATTCGTTGGATCCTTTTCGACGAATCGGATCAGCCCATTGGTCGGGTGGCCGCTTTTTATGAGCGGAACACGAAGGAGGGCGAGGTTGCGGTGGGTGGTATGGGATTTTTTGAATGTATCGAAGAGGAGAAAGCCGCTTTTATGCTATTTGATGCCTGCAAAAACTGGCTTTCAGAGCGTGGGATGGAGGGAATGGATGGCCCAATAAATTTTGGGGAGCGCGACAGTTTTTGGGGGTTGATGGTCAAAGGCTGGGAGTTTGAGCCCACCTATAAAATGCCTTGGACGAAACCTTATTACATCTCCTACTTTGAGAACTACGGTTTCCAAGATTATTTTCAACAATATGTGTTCGTTTCGCCTATCGCTGGTGCTAACGTGACGAAAGGAATAGAAGAAAAGGCGCAACGCATTTTTGATAACCCAGATTATGTTTTTCAGCACATCGAAAAAAGTAATCTCCCTAAATACGCGGAAGACTTCCGCTACATTTTCAACTCCGCTTGGGCAAAATTCCCAGGAGTAAAGGAGATGAGCTCGGAATCTGCCCAAAAACTCGTGAAAAACATGAAGCCCATCATTGATGAGCAATTATTGTGGTTTGCCTACACAACAGATGGAACGCCAGTGGCTTTCTTTATTGTGATCCCTGATTTGAACCAAATCGTGAAACACCTAAATGGGAAACTGAATTGGTGGGGGATGATTAAGTTCTTGTTATTAAAATTAAAAGGAACCTTGACACGTACTTGTGGAGTGATTTTTGGGGTAACCCCAGATCACCAAGGCAAAGGAGTCGAGTCAGCCATTGCACTTCGCTTCCGCGAGGTGGCTCGCACAAATCCATTCTATCCTTACACGACGATGGATATGAATTGGGTGGGTGATTTCAATCCTAAAATGCTTCGATTTGTCTCCCAACTAGGAGCCAAAAACGATAAAACTTTTATTACATACCGCAAATTTTTCAATCCAAACCAACCCTTTAGTCGTTGTCCTAAAGTAGGTTAATATTTTTATTATGAGCTTATTATCAATCGGAACCGTTGCGTTCGACGCCCTTGAAACTCCTTATGGAAAGACCGATAAAATCATCGGTGGATCTTGTACCTACATCGCTTTATCAGCGGCCTTCTTTTTGCCAAAAGTAAACGTGGTGGCCGTGGTTGGAGATGATTTTCCACAAGAATACATGGACACCTTGACGTCTCGTGGCATCAACCTAGATGGTTTACAGATCAAGAAAGGGGAGAAATCCTTCTTTTGGGCTGGTAAATACCACAACAACATGAATTCACGTGACACGTTGGTAACGGAGTTGAACGTGTTAGCGGATTTCAATCCCGAGATTCCTGCTTCCTACCAAGATTGTGATTATTTAATGCTGGGGAACTTGACTCCACAGGTTCAAATCGAGGCGATTCAAGGTCTAGCGAAACGCCCGAAATTAGTCGTAATGGATACCATGAATTTCTGGATGGACGTAGCGATGGACGATTTGAAGCGTGTGTTGACGATGGTCGATGTACTTTGCATCAACGATGAAGAGGCACGTCAATTATCTGAGCAATACTCTTTACGTACCGCAGCTAAATTGATTATGGCGATGGGGCCTAAGACCTTAATCATTAAAAAAGGGGAGCATGGTGCCTTATTATTCCAAGGAGATCGCATGTTCTATTGCCCAGCGCTTCCATTGGAAGACGTATTTGACCCAACAGGTGCGGGAGATACGTTTGTAGGTGGATTCATTGGATATCTAGCAAAGACGGATGATATTTCGTTTGAAAACATGCGTCGCGCGATCGTTCACGGATCAGCGATGGCTTCCTTCTGTGTGGAGAAATTCGGAACTGAGCGATTATTTGAAATTACGGAAGCTGATTTAGCGAGCCGTGTGAATGAATTTAGAGAGTTAGCTTCGTTCTAACTTTTACCCCACGATCACCTCGTGCATCAGATCCAGGTTCAGGTGCTTAGTAGCCATGTCTCTAATATCCTGGGCCTGGATATTTTGTATGCTGTCCTGGAATTGGTCATAGAAATCAGGTGCTAAGCCATCTAATTGAATCACGCGCACTTTTTCCGCAATATCAAAGGCCTGTGTAAGCTCCCCAGTAAAGCTTCCCATGAGATAGCTTTTGACAATATCTAGTTCCTCTGAAGGAATCAAATCATTTTGAAGGATTATGATTTCTTTTTTAATTTCTGCCAAAGTGGCTTCGACATTCTCCCCATTCACATCTGTTCCCACCACCCAATACCCACCCCGTGGATAAGGTACTAAACTAGAGGAGATACCATAGGTAAAACCTTTATCTTCTCTAATATTTTTCTGCAACCTCGATCCAAAGTATCCGCCTAATACTGTATTCATGAAACTGCATTGAAAATAATCTGCATGTGTTCTAGAAATAGCTGGAAGCCCGAATCGAATGGAGCTCTGTACGGATCCTTCTTTTTCTTCTCTTATTTTAGTGGGTTTGGAAGCAGCATTTAGAGGATGGACCTTGAGCTCTGTCCCGCTGTAAGTAACTTGACCAATGGTCTGATCTAAATAAGCAATCTGCTCTTCGGAGATCTTTCCAGAAAGGAAGATGACTGGTTTTTGTGAAGACCAAGTCAGCTGGTATTGATTGATCAGTGTTTTTCGATCTAGATTGTCAAAATCTTTAGCCACCGTAAAACGGCCATAGGGATCGTCTTGAAATACTTGAGCGCGAAATTTTTGGCTAGCGGCATAGGAGGTTTTCTCCCAATTTAATTTCGTTTTTTGACGTTCGATTTCGATCTCTTTTTCTACCTCCTCCGACGGGAAAGTCGCATCTTGTAGTATTTCTCGAACAAGCGGAATCAAAGAAAGAAAGTGCTTGGTTAATCCATATACGGTGAAAGTACCGTGGTCTAAACTGGCTTGTATATCCCAGAAGGCCCCATAAAAATCAAAAGCCTGGTGAATTTCTTGTGCGGAACGAGATAATGTTCCGCGTTTCATCAAAGAGGCTGTCATGCCGGCTAATCCAGCCAAAGAGCTATGAATGGCACCAGCCTTCGTACTTAATTCAAATTTAAAAACTTCCTGCTCTCCCGCGGAAATTACCCATACTTCGACGCCATTGGCTAACGTATATTGGGCTGGTTTTGGGAATAAAACTTTATCTACCGGATAGGCAGCAGGGGCAATTCTACGGTCTAACATATTATCTCACGGGCTGATTAATGCCCGCTATGAGCGTTAATCGTAAGGTATTGGCTAAAGGACTACCTTGACCACTTGGAACCAGATAAGCAAAATCTAATCCGTATTTTTGATCCATCTTAAAGCCAAGGCCAAAAGTGAAATACTTTCGATTTCCCTTCATTTCGCTCTCGTGAAAATAGCCTGTTCTTAGGGCAAAAGAATTATTGAACAAATATTCGGCACCTACAGAGGTGGTCACCTCTTTGAGCTCTTCACTTATTCCATCCGGAGCATCAAATAAGGATCCGAATATTCCCCCAATCGCTGAAACGGTAGCGGGGTCTGTCCCAACGATTTGGCCATTTTCAAAGGCTGGTGGAGTAGGAACCATTAATTTATTGAAGTCTACCGTGAAGGTAAGCTTGTTTAATTCGTCTATTTCATGGGTTGCTGCCATACCCATTCGTAAATTAGTGGGAATAAAGTTCTTCTCAGATCCCCCGTAGGTCACTTTACCTGAAATGTTCGAAAGAGTTAAGGCATAACTATAATTCCAAGGATCCGAAGTTTTGTTCGCATAAAACAAAGAGATATCTGCTGCGACTGTTTGAGCGGGCTTTAAGGCACTGCTTACACCGCCAGAACCTTGGTAATTTCCTAATAGATTTGAATTGATATATTTTAAATTCATTCCAAGAGATAGCGCTGAAGATAATTTTCTTGCATGCGAAATTCCAATAGCAAATTCATTTGAATTGAAATTACCAGCACTTGTTCCATTATCTAAGGTCGCTTGGAACATTCCTTGATCGAAGTAATTTAAAAAAAATCCAAAAACTAAATTTTTCTTACTGACCGTATATCCAGAGATGTTATACAGTGCCATGTCATTCACTAAATTGCGTAACCAAGGTGTATAAGAGAGTGAAAAACCCATCTTTTTTTCTGTTGTCGCAAGTTTAGCCGTGTTCCAATGGATTGCATTAGCATCCACTGATAAAGCTGCTCCGCCATCTCCCATAGCAGCTGAACGAGCATCAGGCGCAACATTTAGGAACATTAGGGTAGGTGTAGGAATCCGCCCTGCATTGATTTGGCCAGAAACGAGGGTTGTTTGTGCTTGAGCGGAAATTCCAATCGCAAAAAGAAGTAGATAGGTAAGTAATTGTTTCATGAGTTATTTAATATTTCCTATTCGTCCTGTAAAAAATGCGAATGGGGCTCCTGTATCGTATTTTATTTCTAATTGGTAGTAATTAATATAATCTAATTGGTTTTTCTCCGAAGGACTCCAATCAATAGAGAAAGTTTGGTTAGCAGAATCACTTCCTGGAACTATCCCAGTTCTCTCTAAAATTTGTTTCCCTAAGATACTATAAATTTTTAGTTTGTAGACGTAGCTCGTCCATCGTTTATCTTGTAAAAATGAAAATGTACTTCGCTCAGTCATCGGGTTAGGGTAGATGCTGAGCGCTCCACTCTCTTTCTTAGAGGCAGATACTGTGAATTCAAACGATAAATTTCCCTGGTTCGTATGTACGTCAAAACAATTTGCTGAAATTTTATATTTCCCGGGGGCAAGTGACTCAAAAGGAAATGTGATGGAGCCTTGCTTGCTCGAATTTAAGGCCGGTACAAAAAGCTGGGATAAGGGAAAAATGAGAGTGTCATTGATAGAAAAATAAGCTTTTTGCCCTTTAGGCCCTACAAAACGAAGCGAGCTGGCATCTTTTATGTTTATCTGCAAGATAGGATTAGGGGAGGTTGCTGTGAGGTCTGCCTCATTCAGTAAGGTAGCTTCTAAAATAGGGGCATTGGATTCTTTGGTTTCTCTACTTGGCTTTATGATACTTTTCATTCCACCTCCATAGGTTGTTCCATCGCTTGAACTAGCACGCCATTTCAATCGAGATGCAGGAAGATTAGCTAGAGTAAATTTGCCATTTTGAACGGTTGCAAGACTTTTTCCCTCTAGCTCACCCGCAATGACATAGTTGAATTTATCTGTTTTTGTCCCTAGGGTCTGCTTTTTTTGATCTTCTCCAAAATAATAGACTTGAATCTCACCCGTTATGCTGGGAGTCGTTTGCCCTTGAATAACTCCGTTGGCTAAAGTATCAATGCGGATACTGAGTGCTTGTTGGCTCCAAGGTAGGACGGAGGAAGGGTCACCCAAAAGGGTAATATTTCTGTTGATTACTCCAGATTGGCTCTCATTTTTCGCGTCTCGATACAAATCCCCTAATCTGTATTCTTTATTATTTAGATGTTTAGTTAAATTTCTATAAAATGCTTGACCAAATAGATAATTACTACTCTGAAATACGGGTCGAGTCGTGGAAATAAGCCCGATGGCTCCCCCTTGGTTAGACAATAGGCTGACTTCCGCACCTGAAAGCTGATTAGGATCATCAAATCGTCCAAATTGACACGTAGCAGTTAATAATAAGGGTAGATTTCTACTATTTTTCAAGGATTGTAACTCATTATTCGTGATTACTTTTTCATCCGTCCAGGCAGATTCTGAACCATGGCCTAAGAAATGGATAAAGTCTGCTTCGTTATTAAATAAGTCGAGACTAGCTTTTTTCCCAGCCATTGAAGTGTAAACACCATTTGATGTTTCTTGTGGGAATTGATCCAGATATGTTTTTTGTACCTGAAAGGCTTCAGGAATATAGTCTGCAAAATCTTCTGCATCTTGAACATGTAGATTCGAATCTCCATCATCTGCCAGCCAAGCGAAACGGTAAGGATGAGTTAAGTTTTGCTTTTCGTAGCTGATAATTTTATTTACAAGCATATTGGCTTCTTCAAAGGATCTCACTGGAATTCGACCTATTCCTACGGACAAAGGCTCATTTTTAGCCTCATTTCCCTCTAACCATTCGCCTTGATCTAACCCTAATAAGCCAAAGTAATCATCTGAAACATAAGTCTGTAACGGTTGGAAAGATTCCCTACTTTCATAACTAGGTACATAATTTACACGCTCAGTTGCTGTTGCTACCTTATTAATCCCTTTGTAATCAACTGAAGCGTCTCCCATCAATAGTACGTAGCGCGGTTTTTTAAGGCGAATAAAATCTCTTATGGCTGTTACATCCACTTTGCCTGCAGAGAATTCGTTATATATTGCTTGGGTAGAGTAAGCTTTAGCTTTTATTCCTTTTGAACTTCGGTAACGAGCGAAAAGTGTAGCGACGGGTAAAATGGATGTGCTTGATAAGATAAGCAGTTCAACTGATTCATCTGCTCTGATATTTTGATTATCAAGGAGAGTAAGCGTCAGGGGATCTGCAGCCTTGGTTGGGTCAAAAATTAATAATTCTGATCCTGGGGGCACTTTATTAAGCAGTAAGCTTGTCAATTTTTTCCAGCTATTACCATTTGTTTTCAACCAAATCTGATGACTTGCTTGTTTATTTAGAATGCTAATAGTAAACGTGGAGTCAGTCTTGTTAGGCAGAAAATAGTGTGGGTTTTCATTCAACGCATTTAGCTTTCTAGGGTATTCTAAATCGATGAAATCGATATAACCAGAGCCTGTGGTGTTAGCATAGGCTAAATTCCAGCTCCAACTTTGGTCCTTAATCACCGGATTTACAGAGGCAGAAAATGTCTGCAAAAAGGCTTTTTGGTCATAACGACCCCCGGTAATGGCTGGGAATGTCATAGCAGAAACCGTGTTGCCGGGAATAGAAAAGGTGAAACTTCCGGGTGCAACAGAGGAGGAGGCTAATCTACCACTGAGCAAACTGGGAATTCCTGTTTTATAGTCTAATAAGGGATATTGAATGCTTCGATTTACATTACCAAAAAATCCGTCACCTAACCATTCTCTCCCAGATTGCAATAGGTTATATGTTTCTGGTTCGTAGTGAAATCGACTTAAGGCATAATCTAGAGCTGGACCTGTAACAGACGAATTGGAGCTCGTGGTTAGTTCTGAGATAAGCTTGGGTGCTGGGTCGTCTAAACGGATAAAGTAAAAGGTAGTATCGCTGTAGTGGTGAGTAAATTTCTCTGCCCAAAAAACAACATTTTCTCCTTGTTTCACGAAAGGGATAGGCTGTAAATCTGTCGGTCGTGGAGCTGCATTTGCCTGAGGTAATTCACCTATTTCGTGCCCATATACTCCTATTTGAGAGGCCTTTAGATTGAATTTAGCAAGCCATGATGGGGTTATTTGGTAGATGCCTGATTGAGTAATACCCACTTTGATCCAACGGCCACTTGATAAGATGGAATTTTGGGCATGGCAGACAAAGGCCGCAAGTAACAGGGGCAGGAGTAATTTAAGAAATCTCAATTGGTAACACGTACGCATTCTTAGCCACTAAGTAATTTCGACCTGAATTTAATTCTTTGCAAATGTAACGTGTTCGGCGAAGTTTCCCTTTGATGAAGCGAAGGTTTTTTAGGGCGAATGTTGCGCCCTCTACTAATTCCTCTAAGGGAGTTCCTGCAGGAGGTTCTGCATCGAAACTTTTGAGTATGTCAACAAGGGGTTGGTAGCCATTCGAGGAGGCTGCGGGATTTTTTAAATAGGCCCTCAGGATGTTGACAAGTTCCCTTGGTAACAAATCTTCGTCTAGAATGGGCTCGAAGAGATTATAAAATTCCGTCTTCCATTCTTGACCATGGGGAAGAACTTTGTTTTTATGGGCTAAATAAGTAGTTAAGTGGGCGACTTCGTGAATGTAAGTAACTAGAAAAGCATAAGGATTCAGGTTGTGATTAACCGTCACTTGATGTCCTTTTGTTGGGCTGAATCGGTAATCACCTAGTTTCGAATCACGGGATTTGCTTACAATAAAGTCAAAAGAATAATCATGCCAAAGTTGAAAGCAGTATTCCGCTACTTTGGGAGGGAAGTGATCAAAAAAGGAATCAATCTTTTTATTCTTCATCCGGTAATTAGACATAAAAAAAGTCCTTCGCATGCGAAGGACTTTTTTCTGATCGTTGTGCTAAAATTATTTAGCAGCAGCAGTGTCAGCAGCAGCAGTGTCAGCAGCAGCAGAATCAGCTGGAGCAGCAGCAGCAGCAGAATCAACAGCAACAGTGTCAGCAGAAGCTTCTGCTTTCTTCTCACCACAAGATGCTAAAGTTACCATTGCAGCAACGAAAGCTAGAGCGAATACTTTTTTCATTTCTTATTTTGTTTAAGGTTTGAGTCACAAATCTACGGCATTATTTTATAAGTACAAATAAATGCAAATAAATTTTTAAGATTTTTTTAAGGAATGGCTATAATTTTCAGAAAATGTGCCGTATCAGCCCGTATTCGGCTTAGGAATTCTTAAGAATTACCCTCTTAAGTTTGGACTAAATTAGATTAGTCCTATTTTAATAGATCCTTTAGGCGATCGTAGAATCCACTTGACTTGAAGGTAAAAGTCTTGTGCAAGATATAATTCGATATGAAGCTGTAGCACATCCCATGAATAGTCACCGCAATCTGTGTCATGTTTAACTTTTTAACAGAATAGGGAATAGTAAAAAAGAAATCGGGGTAACGGGCGTGTATGAAGTCGTAAGGTATGGAACTGAATATCCAGGTGATCCCTCCAGAAAAACTAGACACGAGTAGAAATTTCAGCATTTCTCGTCTGGTTTGTTGGCTTTGACGCGCATTGAATGCAAAAAGCTTGGTAAGGAAAAAACCAAAAACTAAGGCTATAAAATAGGCTGGCAGAATGGAGTCTTCATAGGATACTTGGAACCAATCTTTGATTAATCCACCGGCTAATAATTGAACACATGCTCCCAGTCCAGCTACAATAAAGTAAGCGAATAAGTCTTTTTGATTGAAGAGGGCTGGTTTCTTTTGGCTCAAATGACTGGATTAAAAGAGATTTTTAACGATACTGGGATATACACCTAACAGCAAGGTACCTAGGGTACAAGCCCACATAGCGAATCTTACTAATCCTGGCAATTCAATGCGTTCGATATCTCCTTCTTTGAAGTAGATCGCAATGATTCCTTTGAAATAGTAGTAAACTCCGACCGCTGACATCACGATGGCTAAGATCACTGGATAGTAGACATGGCGATTAAAAATGTCAGAGAAGACGAAGAATTTACCCCAAAAACCCGCTGTCAACGGAATACCCGCTAAGGACAACATCGCAATAGTGAAACAGAAAGCTAAGCCAGGGTTTTGCTTTGCTAAACCTTCGAATGAACTGATGTTCTCTGGTTTCTCGGTGCGCCCTGTTTGGTACTCAGCTACTAACATGACTACACCGAACGCTACAATAGTCGCTAGGGTATAGGATAAAGAATAGTACAAAATGGTCGAAGGAGTAGTCACTTGGTTTGCACTTACCGTTAACAACATGTAACCCGCATGTGAAATACTCGAATAGGCTAACATACGCTTTAATGACTGTTGGTAAACTGCGGTAATGTTACCCACCAGAAGCGTTAACATGCTGAGGTAGTAGATCGGGTATACCCAAGTTCCATACATGGATCCGAATGGTCCATTTAATAATTGATATAAAGCTGCGAAACTAGCTGCCTTCACCACGGTCGACATGAACATGGTAAAGATGGTAGGCGCTCCCTCATACACGTCTGGTGTCCAGAAGTGGAAAGGGGCTGCTGAGATTTTGAATAAGAAACCCACTAAGATTAATAAAACACCGATCGAAAGGAAGATAGGTGTAGATTCTGGTGGAGTAATCGCAATCATTTGGGCAATGTTTGCTAGGTAGAATGAACGAGTCGCTCCGTAGACTAACGTGATTCCAAATAACAAGATTCCCGTTGCGAAAGACCCCATTAAGAAGTATTTCAAGGCAGCTTCGTTCGAGCGCAAATTACGTTTATCTGATCCCGTTAACACATACATCGCAACAGATAGGATCTCTAATCCGACGAAGAACATAATTAAGTGGTCAAATGAAACCATTAAAATGGCCCCCACAACGGAGAACAATAGGATCGCGTAGTATTCTGCCGGATGTGTATGCTCTTCATCAATGCCAAAGCCTTTGGAAAAACTAACTACCATAAAGGCCGCTAACTGAATGATTAAGCTAAAACTAAGGGACGTGTTCGTAGTATGGAACATGTTACCATACCACAAAATTTCATGGTTCCAATCCATCGCCGTTAAGGCCATGCTGCCCACTAAAAATAGGAGTGTCGCTGCTTGGATGGATTTTCTGGAAAGCCAAAAGCCCAAGAATAAATTTAAAATACCTAGAAGTGATAATGCAATGATAGCCGTCATAATGCTTTTTAATACTATTTTATTTGAACCATTGGATTAATTGCTGAACCGCTGGCTCACTAAAACCTAAAACTGTCGATGGGAAAATTCCACCTAAAATAACTAATGCGCTCAAAGGAATTAATACCGCTTTCTCAGCACCCGTTAAATCTGCAAAGTCAGAGGTGATACGAGATACATTCCCAAACATGGATTTTTGAATCAAACGTAACGTATAAACCGCGCCTAAGATGATGGTGATACCGGCGATGATTCCGAGTGTTACGTTTTGGTCAAATACACTCTTTAATAATAAGAACTCTCCGATGAAACCGTTCGTTAATGGTAAAGCAACAGATCCTAAACTTAAAATCACAAATGTCACTGTTAGTGGATAAGAGAACTGGGTGATGCCTCCTAATTGTGCAATTTCTCTCGATTTCGTTCTGCGCTCGATAATTTCGATTACGAAGAACAAGCCGACGATGTTGATACCGTGAGATAACATTTGATATAATGCACCCTGAATACCCTCGATGCTACCGGTTAAAATACCCGCTGACATCAAGCCTACGTGGGCGAAAGAAGAATACGCTAACAAGCGCTTCGCATCTTTTTGTTGAATCGCGATGATGGATCCGTAGATTACACCAATTACTGATAGGATCGAGGCTGTCAATCCCCATGTCGCTACAGCTACGGGGAACATGGGTAGCACTAAACGAATTACTCCGTAGGTACCCATCTTTAACATAATACCTGATAACAACATGGTGCCTTGTGCAGGGGCTACGGTATAGGTATCTGGTTGCCAAGTATGGAAAGGGAAAACCGGCATCTTAATGGCGAAAGCCAAGAAGAAAGCTGCGAATAAATAACCTTGCTGATCTGCGCTAAGTCCTTTGGCCGTTTGGTATAACACATCCATGTCCGCAGAGTGGAACTCGCCTGGTGTTTGTAAGTACACAAATACTAAGGCAATTAAGAAGAATAAAGACCCGAATAAGGTATAAACGAAGAATTTAAACGTAATCGCGTTCTTGTTTTCTCCGCCATAAATGGCTGCTAAGAAGTAAATCGGCAATAAAGACGCTTCGAAAAAGAAGTAGAATAAGAACGCATCTTTTGCTAAAAAGGCACCCTGTAAGGCTGTTTGCATAGCTAACATCAAACCCTGGAATTGTGCGTTATTAGCACGGTCCGTATTTGCTGTGGTCGCTACGATAAAGGGAACTAATAGAGCACAAAGCCCGATGAGTACTCCGCTGATTCCATCCACATATAAAGAGAATGATAAGCCTGCTTCCGCTACCCAAGGGGCAGAGAAAGAAACGGGGCTCAAACTTGCTTCTTTTAATACAAAAGTGGTTGCAGCTAATTCAATGAGGGAAGCCGCCAGGGAAATGACAAACGCATTTTTTGGCTTGAAGATCAACAAAGCTGATCCAATCAAAAGCGGGAATAAAAGTATAAATAGTAGATACATAGCTATGTGGCGATCGAAGGATTAATGAAGGATCGTACTTTTTAAACTAACAAATAAGATAACAACGATGGCCGCAACCATGCAGAATAAGTAGATGCCTACGTTTCCAGTTTGGGCTCTGCGGAACTCGCTCGACGCATATTTCACGAATCGACCTAGGCCTTCTACGAACAAGTCGATTACTAAGAAATCGATTACTTGGAAGAAGAAATTAGAGAGGAACGCAATAGGCTTTACAAATAAGGTATCGTATAATTCGTCGATATAGAATTTGTTGTAAATCACTTTTTGGATACCAGATACTTCTGCATCTTCTGCTGGAACCGATTTCTGCATTCCGAATACATAGATGGCTAAGAACGCTGGTAAGAAAGCCGCTAAAAGAGGAGCGCCACCTTCTAAACTCAAGAAGTTTACTTCCCCTGCTTCGCCAGCTTCTGGCAATAAAGGGGCTAACCAATGCGCTAGGAATTCATTACCTCCTGCGAAATGAGGTAGGTTAATCAAACCGCCACCCACGGAGAATACTGCTAAAATAATCAAGGGTAAAGTCATCGTGATAGGTGACTCGTGCAAGTGATGTGCTTGTTTTTCGGTTCCTCTGAATTCTCCGTAAAAGGTTAAAAGGAACACACGGAACATGTAGAATGAAGTTAAGGCAGAACCTAAAATGGCTAAACTCCACATGATCGGATCATGGTGGTAAAGGCTCGCTAAAATTTCGTCTTTCGAGAAGAAACCGGCAAATGGAGGAATACCAGCAATCGCGATCGTACCTAACATGAAGGTGATGAACGTGATAGGCATCTTTGATTTCAAACCACCCATGCGGCGAATATCTTGTTCGTCTGACATCGCGTGAATCACCGAACCTGCTCCTAAGAATAACAAGGCCTTAAAGATGGCGTGTGTCATTACGTGGAAGAATGAAGCGGTGTAAGCTGAGGCGCCTAAACCCATGAACATGTAGCCTAATTGGGATACCGTTGAATAGGCAAGTACTTTCTTAATATCGTTTTGGAATAAACCGATCGCAGCGCCTAATAAGGCAGTCGCTAAACCGATCCAACCTACGAAGTGCAATACCTCTGGGCTTAATTCGAATAAGGCATTTGCACGAATCACCATGTAAATACCTGCGGTCACCATCGTTGCTGCGTGGATTAAAGCGGATACCGGAGTAGGACCTGCCATCGCGTCTGGAAGCCAAGTAAACAACGGAATCTGTGCTGATTTACCCATCGCACCGATGAATAAACAGAAAGCGATAATGCTTAAATCAGTGGTATAATCACCGCTTTGAACGGCTGCAAAAATCGTTTGATAATCTGTAGTCCCAAAATCCTGGATCAACAAGAAAATACCCACCAAGAAACCTAAGTCACCAATACGGTTCATGATGAAGGCCTTGCGAGCCGCATCTCCGTAGGAATTCTTTTGGTTCCAGAATCCAATCAATAAATACGAACACAAACCTACACCTTCCCATCCTATGAATAGTACGGTAAAGTTTGCCCCTAAAACCAAGATTAACATGAAGAATACGAACAGGTTCAAAAAGGCAAAAAACTTGCCAAAACCCGCATCATGCGACATATAACCAATCGAATAGATATGAATCAAGGTGCCTACACCAGTAATAACTAGGAGCATTAAAATCGATAATTGGTCGATTTGGAAGGCAAATGGAATTTTCAAGGAGCCTACATTAATCCAATCCGCAATGGGCAAAATTTGCGCCTGACCGTCGAAATTCAAGAATAACTGAAGCGATAGTGCGAAGGCAACCAAAGGAGGAATCGTTCCGATGATGCCCGCTATTTGCTTCGGCAATTTAGGGTACGCTAAACCATTAATAGCAAATCCTAGTAAGGGTAATAGTGGAATAAGGAATAGTAAAGACATATTAATTTGGCGGAATGGGTTCGCTGAATTAGTTTTTTAACTTGTTGAGAACACCGATGTCGATGCTTTGAATATTGCGGTAAATCATCACGATAATCGCTAAACCTACAGCTACTTCCGCTGCGGCTACGGCCATGATGAAGAACACGAAGATTTGACCCGCAGGATCTGAATAATACGATGAAAAAGCGGCTAACAACAAGTTAACGGCGTTTAACATTAATTCGATCGCCATGAATACGATGATCGCGTTTCTGCGAGTTAATACGCCCAAAATACCGATACAAAACAAAGCAGAGCTTAAAATAATGTAATGCGTTAATGGAATCGTACGAATAA
>JBEBDF010000034.1:0-19701 GCA_041157105.1 Bacteroidota bacterium
CCCTCAAAAATACGGATAAAAAACCGATTTATTTTATTTATTTGTAATTAAAAATCGGCTTATCTTTGGTGTAGATTATACAGACGATGCAGGGATTATCCTTAAAACAGAATCAACAACAGAACCTCTCGCCACAACAGATACAATATATCAAGTTGTTGCAGATTCCTACTGCGGAATTAGCGGCTAGGATCGAAGAGGAATTAGAGGATAATCCAGCATTAGAGGAAGGCTTAGATCATAATGAGGAACAAGAGCCTCGTGAAACACTAGATGATCTGGAGCGAGAGGAGATGGAAGTGGGGGATTACCTGCAAGATGATTATGCCGGCTACAAGATGGCTGGGGATTCATATGATCCGAATGAGGAGACGCGGGAACGCCCTTTGGCAACCGAATCTAGCACCCAAGAATATCTATTAAACCAAATCCGCTACGTCGTTCGCACGGAACGTGAAGAAATACTGGCACAGCAAATCATCGGTTCTTTAGAGGAGGACGGTTATTTGCGCCGAAATATTGAAAGCATCGTAAACGATCTCGCTTTCACGCAGGGCTTCGAGACAGATTATGATGAGGTAGAGCAGGTCTTATTCAAAGTGCAGTCCTTAGACCCTGCTGGAATTGCCGCTCGTACCTTACAGGAGTGTCTTTCCTTACAACTGCACCGCAAAGAGTCAGATGCACCAGCTCATTTGACAGCCATCCGTTTAGTGGATGATTTTTTTGAAGAGTTTTCCAAAAAGCACTTCAGTGTTTTACTCTCTAAATTAGCCATCACAGAAGAGGAGCTCAAAAAGGCGATGCAAGTCATCACCCATTTGAATCCCAAGCCAGGTGGGGGAGACGATGCACCTATTGCCCCGTATTTGCAGCCTGATTTCATCATTACGAACCAAAACGGGAAAATTGAAATCAAAATCAACGGCAAAAACACCCCAGAACTTCGCGTTTCCCGCGCTTTCCAAGAAATGTTGCAGACCTACGACAAAGGCGACAAGCAGCAAAAGGACATCAAAGAGGCAGTAACTTTTATCAAGCATAAGTTAGACTCCGCTTCGTGGTTCATTTCTGCTATTCAGCAGCGCCATGGTACATTGATGAAGACCATGGAGAGTATTGTCGCCAAACAATATGATTTCTTTAGCACCGGGGACGAAGCAGTTTTAAAGCCGATGAAGATGAAAGAAATCGCTGCAATGATCGAAATGGATATTTCCACAGTTTCTCGGGTGGTTTCGGCGAAGTCAGTCCAAACTGATTTTGGCATCTATCCCCTAAAATACTTTTTCTCTGAAGGTATCACCCACGAATCTGGCGAGGACTTCTCTACTCGAGAAGTGAAGAACATCTTGCGTGAGATCATCGAACAAGAACCGAGCGCTGAACCTCATTCAGATGAGGATTTAGAGCAATTATTACTCGAACGCGGATTCGTCGTAAAACGCAGAACGGTGGCTAAATACCGCGATCAATTGGGTATTCCGGTGGCGAGGTTAAGGAAACATTTATAATCAGTTTCATGATTAGGAATTCCATGTAATTTACTTACCTTTGGAGTTAGTAACGTGATGCGTCATTATGATCAATTCCTTCGGTTCTAAAGAAACTTTAAAAATTTGGAATGGAGAGAGATCTAAACGCTTACCATTTGAAATTCAGGAGATTGCGCGTAGAAAATTGCGTATGATTCAAGCATCTGAAACTATAAATGACCTAAGAATTTCTCCAGCAAATAGATTGGAAAAACTCACTGGTTCAGAATTTTATAGTATTCGTATAAATGATCAATGGCGTATTGTATTTAAATGGATTAATGGATCAGCGGAAGAGGTTGAAATTGTAGATTATCATTAATATGGGAAATTTAAAAAATATACATCCGGGTGAGATTTTATTGGAGGAATTTCTTCTTCCAATGGGTATTTCAGCATACAGATTATCTAAGGAATTAAATATTCCTCAAACTCGTATATCTGAAATTCTAAAAGGGCGTCGTCGAGTGACTGCTGACACCGCATTACGTTTGTCTTTATTTTTTGGAAACTCAGTTAAATTTTGGTTGAGCCTCCAAGATGATTTTGATATTGAAGAGGAATTGAGATTAAAGAAAAATGAATTTGATTTGATACGTAAATATGAATTTGCATAAGAATATGACATTCAACTACCTAAAACTCCACCGCAACGGCCCCATTTGGACCTTAACATTACACCGTCCTGAGGTATATAATGCCTTAAATGCGGGTTTAATTCATGAGATCAGAGAAGTAGCGGAAGCTGCCCAAATAGACGATGAAGTCCGTGTTTTAGTCATCACGGGCGAAGGGAAAGCCTTCTGTTCAGGTGCTGATTTAAAGTCAGGTGTGACAGATCCTAATCTAGGTAATGTCTTACGATCAACTTACAACCCCATGATTTCGGCCTTAAGAGGTTTAAATAAACCAGTAATAGGAGCGATTAATGGGTTAGCGGCAGGAGCTGGATGTAGTCTAGCTTTGGCTTGTGATTATCTCATCGCTAAAGAGGATGCTTATTTTTCTGAATTATTTGTCCAAATCGGTTTAGCCATGGACGCTGGTTCCACCGCCTTTCTTATGCAGTCTGTAGGTTATCACCGCGCATTTGATTTAGCGACGACAGGGCGGAAAGTAGGAGCGAAGGAGGCAAAAGAGATAGGATTGGTGGCGGAAGTTGTTTCTGACTCAGATTTTGAGTCTAAGGTACACGAAACGGCGGTTGCCTTCTCAAAGAAAGCCACTCTAGCTATCTCTTCAATGAAGCGTAGTTTGCAACGGGCTTATAATCAGGATTTAGCAGCAACTCTTGCATCAGAAGCAGAGGAGCAAACGATCCTGGGACATAGTGAAGACTTCGCAGAAGGCGTAATGGCCTTTATACAGAAAAGGGCTCCTCATTTCAAAGGGAAATAATTTTTACAAAATATTAGAAGATAGTTTTTCATTTTGCCAAAGAAATTCTACCTTTGCAATCCCGAAAGGGCAATGGTTGCGTAGCTCAACTGGATAGAGCATCTCACTACGGATGAGAAGGTTTGGGGTTCGAATCCCTACGCGACCACAGAAAAAAGACCTGTACGAAAGTGCAGGTCTTTTTTATTTTTTCTTCTATCTTTAAACAACCTATTTAAAAACGATGAAGAAAATCCTTACCCTGTGCTTACTAGCACCCTCCCTTATTTTTGCGCAAGAAATTAAAGTTCCAGCTGGATTTCACGTGAGTGAAATTGGAAAAGAGCTGGGTGCTACCCGCCATTTAGCTGTGTCGAAGCAAGGCGATGTATACGCTAAACTGTCCAAACTTAAGGATGGAAAAGGAATTGTCATATTAAAAGATAAGGACAAGGATGGGGTATATGAGGAGCAAGCGATGTTTGGTAGTTATACCGGTACAGGCATAGCGATTCAGGATGATTATTTTTACGCTTCATCGAATAAAGGGGTTTTTCGTTATGCCTTGAATGCGAATGGTGAGGTAGCTGATTGGAATAAATTCGAAACCATTGTGAACGGATTGCCCGATCACGGCCGCGATAATGCTAAGTCATTTACATTTGATCAAGAACTTAAGAACATTTATGTGACGATTGGTTCATGGAATGATCCTTGCAGAGAGCCTGGAACAGGAAAAGGGATGAATCCATGTGCGATTTTAGATTCTGCTGGTGGTGTTTGGCGTTTTGATGCACAAAAATTGAATCAAGGTTTTGTAGATGGTACACGTTTTGCGACCGGTTTAAAAAATGCGGTAGGTATTACTTGGAACAATTCCACAAAGTCTTTGTTTGCAATGGCCCATGGACGCGGTCAGTTCCATGATTTTTATCCACAATATTATACGCCAAAACAAAGCCAGGAGCTTCCTGCTGAAGCAATGTATGAATTTAAAAAGGCTGGAGATGATGCAGGTTGGCCATATATCTATTACGACCATATCCAAAAGAAGAAAATTGTAGCTCCTGAGTATGGAGGAGATGGAAAGAAGACAGGTGGAGAAAAAGCGTTAGATCCTGTAGTGGCATTCCCAGCCCACATGGGCCCCAACGACATTTTGTTTTACACTGGGAATAGTTTTCCAGCACGCTATAAAAATGGCGCATTTATCGCTTTTCATGGTCAATCCTCTGAATTGAAGAAAGGTTATTTTGTGGCTTTTGTACCATTTAAAAATGGAAAACCTTCGGGGCCTTGGGAGATCTTTGCAGATAATTTTTCGGGACAGGATTTAGCAAAACCAACGGGTCCTATTGAGCACAGACCTTGTGGTTTAGCTCAGGGTCCGGATGGTTCCTTGTTTGTGTGCGATGATTTGAATGGAAGTATTTGGCGGATCAACTACGCTAAATAATTATTTCAAAGCCTTTTGTAGCACATTTATATTTCCATCAATGGCCTTTGGATTAAATTCTAAACCTAAGATTTTGGCCACAAAAGGATAGACGTTTACGTTCTCAAATCCATCTAATTTTAGTCCAGATTTGATTGCTGGTCCCCATGCCTGAAAGCTAGCACGCATTTCTGGCAGCTGGGAATCAAACCCGTGTTTACCTTTAGAGGTTTTGCGAGTGGATAGGTTAAAAACTTGTGGAAGTTTGGGCACTAGTAAAAGATCGCCTAAACGATTATAGCGATCATCGGATTTACGGTAATGCCAATGTGCTGGAGTCTCATCCATTTTATAAGTAGTGAATCGCGTATCCTTTTTTAATTCCTGGTAGGTGGAATCAATTTTTGAAGGATCTTTGGCATACACATGCAACAACGCATCACCCCAAGGCACCTGAAACGCAACTGTATTCAATGGAGCAGGTTTACTAATGGTGTTCACATTGTCTACTTCTTTCATTCCATGGTCTGAGACAAAAACGAAATTAATGGGTAAGCCTAGAGGCGCAACTGCTGCCTCTAAGTCAGCTATGGCATTATCTACAAATTGTACGGAATTATTAACGCGTGGATCCTCAGGACCATATTCATGGGCATCATGGTCGACCTCTGGAAAATAAAAAGTAATTAAATGAGGTCTTTTTTCGGCTGGAAGGGAAAGCCAATTTTTCACCTGAGCTATTCGCGTTTTAATATCAATAAGCTCGTTGTATACATAATAATAGGAGGGATAGGTGTCTTGAATATTAGCTTCTGATGCGACCCAATAGAAGCTGGCAGACATCATTTGCTGTTTCTCCGCTAATACCCAAAGTGGCGTTCCTCCATACCATTTCCCTTCGCCTACCATTTTCTTGTTGGCCATGCGGTATTCTTGGCCTGAATTCACATCTAAATA
Organism: Bacteroidota bacterium; assembly: GCA_041157105.1. Taxonomy (GTDB): domain Bacteria; phylum Bacteroidota; class Bacteroidia; order Cytophagales; family Spirosomataceae; genus Aquirufa. Next base: position 5,305 of record JBEBDF010000034.1, read on the forward strand.
GGTATTATCTACTAAACCATGGTGAGCAGGATATAAGCCTGTTACGATGGAATAGTGATTTGGGAATGTCAAGGTAGGGTATGATGCCTGCATGTAGCTTGCCTTTACACCTGTTGACTCTTTTGATTGTAGAAATTTTGCTTCAAATTTATGGGAGAAATCGGAACGGAATCCGTCCGCTGAAATCAGAATGACATAGGGCTTTTCTTGTTGAATTTTTGCATTCGATCTACCCGATACGATGTGTTGGGTGGTATCTTGAGCCCAGGCACTGAGGCTAATCATCAACAATAAAGCTAATTTTCTCATTTATTTCTTTTTCCAAAATTTACCGCCACCCGGCTTTCCGCCAGACTTCCCCTTATATCCGCCGAATGAGCTCTTTTGTGCAGCAGGATTATATTCAGGAGTCTCTCCGAATTCCTGGGGAACAGCCGCTTTCGTTACTTCTTTCTCTAATAAGTCCTCAATGGTTTTGAATTTACGTTGCTCAGACTCTGTAATAAAGGTATAGGCCGTTCCTTTTGTCTGCGCCCGTGCGGTACGTCCGATGCGGTGGATATAATCCTCTCCGTCATTAGGCACATCATAATTAATCACTAGTTCAATTTCATCGATATCAATTCCACGGCTCAAAATATCCGTTGCCACCAAAATCTTTGTCTTCTTATTTCTGAAATCCTGTAATACCTGCTCCCGAACCTCTTGCTCTAAATCGGAGTGAATCTCCTCAACAGAGAATCTAGCTCGTTTTAAATCTGAAGTAAGGGATTTTACATTCTGCTTTTTCGAACAGAAAACAATGACGCGGGTATAATCCTGAAGTTTTAATAGATGCTTTACCAGCGGGCTTTTTTGCTTTTCATATACCACATAAGCTTCTTGTACGATTTGCTCCGGTGGTTTCGAAACTGCAATATTGATTTCAACAGGATTCTGTAATAATTTTTGGGCCAAAGTCTTCATCTTAGGCGCAAAAGTTGCTGAGAATAACAAGTTCTGGCGTTTCTCAGGAAGGTATGAAATGATCTTCATCAAATCATCCGAGAATCCCATATCAAGCATACGGTCTGCCTCATCCAAAACTAAAAAACTACAATGCTTCAGATTCACATAACCCATATTTAAATGAGCAATCATACGTCCTGGAGTACAAACTACGATATCAACACCACTCGTCAAAGCTGTTTTTTCTGTTGTAAAGGAATTCCCATCTCCTCCTCCATAAATTGCAATGGAGCTCACATTTGTGAAATAGCCTAAGCCTTCCATATTTCCAGCAATTTGAATCGCTAGTTCTCTAGTAGGAACAATGATTAAGGCATTTATGTGATCCTCTGGATGAGGTTCAGTGATTAATTTGTGGATGATGGGAAGTAAAAAAGCGGCGGTTTTGCCGGTTCCTGTTTGGGCTGAGGCTAATATGTCGCGGCCAGCTAATATGGGTTGTATAACTTGGGATTGAACCGGTGTAGCGGTTTTGTATCCCATGGAACTGATGCCGTCTAAAATTTGTGGGCTGAGCCCGAGTTCTTCAAATGTCAAAATCTGTTTGTTTATGTTACCTCGGTAAAGGAGGGCATTCTCTGGGTGAAGGTATGTGAAATATAACTTGGAATTGTGTCGTTATGACATGATCCGTTGTGTAGGGTCTTTTAGCTGGAATTAATAATTTAGGATTGAATACCTTAGTTATATTCGTACCGGCTTGTTGTGGGAAAATACTAGGAGTAAAATTTGTTAAGTAACCTAATTCAAAACCTAAGTCAATTTTATCATTCAATTTATAGCGTATACCTAAATGAAGGGGGATAGCTATTCCAATAGATGGAACTACTTCAGCTGGGTTAGTTATGGTTTCGGAAAAAGTGCTTAATACCGCTGCAGGTGCAGGCGTGGGTAGTGGAGTGGGAGGAAGAAGATAATAATTTAATGTTTTAGGAGCACTCTTCAATCCTCCAGAATAACCTGGTCCATCCGTTCTTGAAATACTTGGGTTGTTGGATATGACAGAAATTCCAAGTGATATATAGGGTTTAAAAGGACTTCTTTTAAGCACATATTCATCATTTCCAAATATTTCATAGAGGCCTTTTACCCCGATTTCAACGATATTATTACTAGTGGAAAAAACTATATTTTGCAATGTGCTAGATGTCGGAATTTTAGTGAAGTTAACTTCATCTCCCTTTATTTGAATAAAATTGCCGCTAAATCGGTAACTGAATTTTTTGTGAAAATGTCGGGTAAAACTGGCTCCAAAATTAAATGAAGTTTTAGAGTTGATCCAATTAGAAAAATAGGTTAAATCATCGTTGGAGTAGAAATATTGCGAACTTCCTGCACCAAATGTAATGGAATTGTGTGCTTGAAAAGGAGCTCCTTTATATCCTTTTTGACGCTTTTGTTTTTGAAACCACATTTGTTGTGCACTACTCTTAGGTTGATAGAGCAATAAAGAAAGTAGTGACAACAAAAGTATTCGAATCATAATCAGTTAAATGCTAAGCTTTAAAACAAATATACTCATAAATCGATAAACGCTAAGAGGATGTATTTATTTTGCTCAGCTAATTTGGAATATTTCTAACTTGCTTCTAACCGCAAGCTTCGGTAATTTTAAGTATAATTCTGTAACCATGAAAAAAATCGTACTCCTTTTATCCTTCGCTGTTCTAGGGGCTTGTTCTTCTAATTCAGAAGTCAGTGTTCCCACTGAAAATTTAAACGAGGTTTTAGCCTGTGTAGATGCGAAAGGTTTAATCACGAAATACGGCGAAAAGTCGGTTATTCTAGATACTTCTATTATCTCGGGAGATGATACCTTGAAAGGTGCCATTATTTTCCCAGGTACAGCGAAAGAGGCAAACGTATTTTTTCATGAGGGGAAAATTTCTGATGTTAGTATTCAAGGTGATAATTCAGCTTGGAAAACTTCATCAGGTTTGCATTTAGGACTTACATTAAAAGAGGTTGAGAAAATAAATACGAAGAATTTTACCATTTCTGGATTTAACTGGGCGCATGGTGGTTCCGTCGTTTCCTGGGAAGGAGGTAAATTAGCAGGTGATAGCACCCTAACTCACCAAGTTTCCTTCCGTAATAAGCGCCAAAATATTTCCGTTGAAGAATTCAATAAAGTGTCAGGTGAGGCGGAGTTTGATGTGCGTCATCCATCGATTCAACAAATGAATCCTACTTTAGAGCAAATCACGATTTTGAAGCCCTATATCCCATCGAAAGAGGAGGGTAAAGGGATTGCGAAGAAGATTCAATCCAGTCAAATACCTGTTCGCTAGGTTAATTTAGGGTTATTCTTGTGTCGGTCCGCATCGCGTTCCGTCTTCTTTAAGAGGTTCTGTTTCAGAGCCTCTTCTAGGTTTATGCCCGTTTGATTTGCTAGACAAATTAATACAAACAAAACATCCGCCATTTCGTCTCCTAAGTCCTTATTTTTATCCGATTCTTTTTCAGATTGTTCGCCATATCGACGCGCTATGATACGTGCTACTTCACCGACTTCCTCTGTTAGCATCGCCATATTAGTCAGCTCACTAAAATAGCGAACGCCTACCGTCTTAATCCACTCATCTACTTGTTGTTGTGCGTTTGAAATAGTCATAATTAAGGATTTTTAGAGTCGATGATAATGGTCACGGGGCCATCATTTGTGAGATTAATTTGCATATCGGCACCGAAAACGCCTGTTTGAATCTTTTTACCTAGTTTATCAGATAATGTGGTAATCATTAGTTGATACAACGGAATTGCCTGTTCAGGTCTTGCGGATTCTAGAAAACTTGGGCGATTGCCTTTTTTCGTGCTAGCGTACAAGGTAAATTGACTCACAAGTAAAAGTTCGCCATGAATGGCCTGTAGATCTAGGTTCATTTTACCTTCTTGATCGGAGAAAACACGCAATCCTGCGATTTTGCCAGCTAAATAGACCACATCTTCCGGTGTATCATCTACATGAATGCCGAGTAAGACTAAAAAACCTCGTTGGATGGATGCCTGCAAGGCTCCTTCAATGTGAAGAGTGGCTTGGCTGACGCGTTGAATGACAGCTATCATAATTTATAAAAGCCAGTAAACAATCAGGAAATAGACCCCATAACCTAAAATGTCGTTTGTCGTCGTGATAAATGGACCAGAAGCCACAGCCGGATTAATCTTTAATTGATTTAGAACTAGAGGGGTGATCGTCCCCATTAAGCTAGCCAACATAACCACCGCAAATAAGGAAAGGGAAACGGTCATGGATAACATGATTTGGCCTGAATCCACTAATAAAGAGCATCCGAAGGCAAAAACAGCTGCAATTAACGCATTGATTAAAGCGACTAGGAGTACTTTTTGGAGACGTTTTCCTAAGGTCGTGTCTAAACCACTTTTATCCGCTAAAGACTGGACAATTAGGGAGGATGATTGAATACCTACATTTCCTCCGGTAGACCCAATCAAGGGAATAAAAGCAGAAATAGCAGGTAAAATCGAGATGGTGTCGTCGAAACGATCAATGATTTTGGCAGCTAAAAAACTACCCACCATGCCACCTATTAACCAAGGTAAACGAGAACGAACTAATAACCACACTGAGTCATCTTCCTCCACATCCTCCGAAATACCGGCCATGACCTGGATATCTTCTTGCGCAGATTCGGTAATAAAATCGACCACGTCATCGATGGTGATTCGGCCTAAAAGACGGCCTTGAATATTGACTACAGGAATGGCCTCTAAGTCGTATTTCTGCATTAAATCAGCTACTTCCTCGCCTGAGGCATAGGTCTGGACGGACACAATTTCATCCGCATCATATACGTCAGCAATTTTAGAACCCCGCTTAGCTAAGATGATTTTCTTTAAAGAAACGGTGCCTAATAAAAGCCCGTCATCATCAATAACATAGACGGAATATACTTTCTCTACATCCTCCGCCTGTTTGCGGATTTCCTCCACACACTCGGTAACGGTTTGGGAGATATTAATCTTAATTAACTCTTTCTGCATTAAACCGCCCGCACAGTCTTCGTCGTAATGCATTAAATCAATAATGAAACGCGCTTGTTCGCGGTCCTTTAATAGGGCGATGACTTCCTCACGTACCTTAACAGGTTGCTCATTAAGAATATCCACCGCATCATCGGAATCAATTACGTTGATGTATTGGGCGATTTCCTTCGAGGTAAAATTCTTTAGGAATTTTTTACGGTCGTCAGTATCTAGGGTAGAAATAATCTCTGCCGCTAGTTTCGTATCAATTAACAGAACCAGGTATTTTGCCTCTTCTGTCGTTAATTCAATTAAAATACTGGTGATATCCGCTGGGAATAGTTCATCCAGCTTCAATAAAATCTCCTCATTCGCCTGATTTTCGATCAAAAGGCGGATGTCCTCTATGAACTCTTTCGTTAGTTCAAACGGAAGGTGTTGTGGGTTGACTACTTCCATGTTTTGAGGTGATTTAAAATTTAACAGCGCAAATTACGAAAATTAGATCGATTAAGCGCCCTGGTAACCATTATCTTTCCATAAAATCGTTAACTCAGTAAACTCGGCGACCCCTAATTGTTCCGCTCTTTTACTTAAGAGTGGGTGTTCAGGTAATTGCAAGGCTCTGAGGGCGTTACGTAAAGTTTTGCGTCTCTGATTGAAAGCCATCTTCACTAAAGACTTGAATTTAGCTGGATCACAGTCTAGTTTTTTGTCCCAATTTCGTACGAGGCGGATGACACCAGAATTTACTTTAGGGGGAGGAGTAAATACCTCGGGTCCTAAGCTAAATAGGTATTCAATATCATAAAAAGCTTGAAGTAAGACGCTTAGAATACCGTAATCCTTGTTTCCTGGCTTAGCTGCTAGTCGAACGGCTACCTCTTTTTGTAGCATACCCACCACTTCGATGCATTGGTCCTTGTATTCTAAAATACGGAAGAAGATTTGAGTAGATATGAAGTAGGGGAAATTGCCCACAATGGCGAATTTTTCATCTCCAAAGATATTTTCTAAAGGATAGCGCAAAAAGTCTCCATCGATTAAGCGAGGACCCGTAAACTCAAGGTAGTTTTTACGCAGGTACTCAACGGACTCTTGATCGATTTCGATGAGGGAGGTTTCGTATTCGGTTTTTTTGACCAAAAACTGTGTCAATACTCCCATTCCCGGCCCAATCTCCAACACTTTCGTATAAGCACCAGCCGGCTGTAAGCCATCGACGATACGCTTTGCGGCATCTAAATCATTTAAAAAATGTTGTCCTAAACTCTTTTTTGCTCTTACTTGCACCGGGTCTCTGGGGTTTAAGGAGTAAAATTAAGCCCTTTTTTGTACATTTAAGCAAAATTTTCGATTTAAGGCATGGAGGATAGGCAGGCCCTGATTAAAACATTGGATTCCCTGAAGCTTTTTGGCATCGTAATGGCGCTTGATGGCACTATCTCGCACGCGAATGCCTATACACATCAATTGCTGGGTTATAATCCCGGTGAATTAAATGGGAAGGATTTCTTTACTTCTCTTGTTCCAGACGGTGAGAGTGAAATCCGCCGAAATTCCTTTGATAAGGCCATTCAAACAGGTGGATTATTCGAGGAGCGGGAACGTAATTACAAGACTAAATCAGGATCAATTGTTTGGGTAGAGGTGGCCTCTACGGTGGTTAGTGATAATTTTCTGAGTATAATAGGGGAGGATGTGAGTGAAAAGAAGAAAGTATCTGAAGCTCTTTCCCGTTCGAATGCCCAATTACAAGACTTAATTAACAATACAACAGACCTGATTCAAATCACTGGTGTGACGGGCCGTTTTCTTTTCGTAAACCGCGCTTGGTTGGAGACGATGGGCTACACAGAGGAGGAAGCAAAAGATTTGAAAATGCAGGATGTACTTCACCCTGAATTTGCACACCTGACACAGGCGCAATTTGATAGCTTGTCGAAAGGGGAAGAAATACCGGAATTTACGGCTGTATTCAGACGCAAAGATGGTCGACGTTTGTATGTATCAGGATCAGCTACTTGCCGGTTCGATAGAGGGATCCCTACCGCATATCGGTGTATTTTACATAATTCCACGGCGAAAGTTCGGGCTGAGCGGGCGAATAAATTATTCTCTTCCATCTCTCAGGTAGCCATTAATTCCTCGAATCTGGATGATTTGTTTGTGAACATTCACAAGCAATTAGGGGAGGTGATTGATGTAAAGAACTTCTTTATTGCGCAATATGATCCGGGAAAGAGTTATATCTATTTCCCTTATTACATCGATGAATACTTTAATTCTAGGGTGCACTTTACGAAGCGTCGATTAGGGAATGGGTTGACGGAATATGCTTTGATGGCGAATAAGCCCCTGATTTTGCACGATGATGAGATTCATCAATTAGCAGCAGAGAAGAAGATTTATCTCTATGGGGTGGTTCCCAAAGTCATGCTTTGTGTTCCCCTGCGTATCGGTGATCGAGTGACAGGGATCATTGGTGTGAAGTCTTATGAACGTGCGAATAAATACGAGAACCGAGACTTAGAGTTATTGGACTTTATTTCAGGTCAAGTGGCGATTGCGATTTCGAGGAAGCAGGCGGAAGAGGCTTTGGCCAGAGAAACAGCTCGATTAAACTCCATTTTCGAGAGCTCCTCACACCTGATGTGGTCTGTGAATAAGCGGTTGATGCTGATGAGTTTTAACCACGACTATGCTGATCTGTTAGAGCAAGAGTTAGGTATTAAGCCGCAATTGACTTTTAGTTCGGAGACAATGGGCTTCAAAATGATGGCTCCTGAACAGCGAAAAGTGATGGAGGAACACTATAAATTAGCCTTTAGAGGTACCAAGCAGCACTTTGAATTGTGCTTGAAAAAGAAAGACGGAACTGATCGTTGGTTAGAGATTTATTTGAACCCTATTTTAGATCAAGGGATTATTTCTGAAGTTTCTGGTATTGCGCGGGACATTACGGATTTGAAGAAGTACCAAAGCGAGCTAGTCGATGCCCGTGAACAAGCGGAGCACTCCTTAAAAGTGAAGGAACAGTTTTTAGCGAACATGTCTCACGAGATTCGTACACCGATGAACGGAGTGATCGGGATGGTGGATCTGTTATGCGATACGCCGCTGGATGATGATCAACGTGATTATTTACAAACGATACGTAAGTCTTCGGAGACTTTGCTGCATATTTTGAATGATATTTTGGATTTGGCCAAAATCGAAGCTGGCAAAATGGTCCTTCATCCAACAGATATTTTATTAGAAGATGTATTCGATCGATTGATGGCCTTATTTACTCCATTAGCCCATCAAAAAGGGAATAAAGTATCTTATACCCTAGCGGATAATGTACCAGCTTTTGTAAAGGCAGATGAGACGCGTTTGTTGCAAATTCTTTCGAATTTAACTTCGAATGCTTTGAAGTTTACAGAAAATGGTTCGGTTTCTATAGCCGTGAAGCCACTATCTGTTACGTCCGAATTCACAGAATTAGAAATACGTGTAACAGATACAGGGATTGGTATCAGTCCTTCGAATCTTAAAAAACTCTTCAATACCTTTCAACAAATCGATAATTCTACTTCAAAAAATTATGGAGGAACGGGTTTAGGACTAGCCATTTCCCGCGAGTTCTGTAAGATGATGGACGGCGAAATTGGGGTAGAGTCGGAGGAAGGAAAGGGAAGTACATTTTGGTTTAAGATTAAACTTGCCGTCGGTGATTCTTCGCTGGCTGCGAAAAAGAAGAATATTTCGGATGTATCGATTGCAGGTAGTCTGCAGTCAGTTCATGCGCGCCTCCTTTTAGTGGATGATAATGCGACGAATCGAAAGGTAGCCAGCCAAATTTTGATGAAAGCTGGTTGTGAGGTTCAGATGGCCTCTAGTGGTCAGGAAGCTATTTCAATTCTTCAAAAAGACGCGAATTTTGATTTAGTCTTGATGGATATTCAAATGCCTGAGATGGATGGTATGGAGACTACGCGTCGTTTAAAAGCATTGAATTTAGCTAGTCTTCCGCCTATCGTGGCCATGACTGCCTATGCGATGAAAGAAGATCGTGAACGATTCCTAGCAGCAGGAATGGATGATTATTTGGCAAAACCTATTAGAGCACAACAGTTAATTCAAACGGTATCGCGCTGGGTTGCTGAAGGTCACGGAGTTGTGGAGGAGACTTTGGTGGCGACGGAATTCGTTGTGGATGAGGAGGTTCTGGCCTCACTTTCTGATGCGGTGGGTGGAGATCCTTCCTTCGTAAAAAGCATGTTAGAAGAGTTTATAGTGGAGGCCAAAGAACAGATAGCGGCTGCTATTTCTGCTCACGCAGCCGAAAACTGCAAAGGCGTTCAGTCGGAGCTACATACCTTAAAAGGGAATTCAGGCACCTTGGGTGCAGCTCAAGTACATTCGATTTGTGAAAAGATGGAGTTGAAGGCCAAAGTATGTGATTTCGAGCATTTCCCCTCAGAGATAGTGGATTTGCAAATTGCGTTGAAGAATTTCGAGGACGCGATTAAAGCCAAATTCGCCTAATATGCGCCATTTTGGCGTGTTTTTCTTCTTTAACACGCGCCTTTTTATGTCATTTTTTCCGAATTATTCGATTGGATATTCATTTGCTAAGTAGTGTGAAAACCTAGCCTATATGAATCCAAATAATTACACATCACAAGCTGGATTAGTTATCCAAAACGCGATGGAAATCGCGAGTGCAAATGGCCAACAGGCCATTGAAACAGGTCATCTATTGCAAGCCATTTTGCAAGATGATACCCAGACATCTGCTTTTCTCTTAAAGAAGAATGGCGTGTTTGTTCAGCAGATTCAAGAGAAATTACAAACCATTCTTTCTTCTTATCCGAAAGTATCGGGCGCTCAGCCCTATGCGAGCAATGCTTTGCAACAGGTATTGACGAAAGCGGAGGCTTTGAAAACCGAATTTGGTGATTCCTATGTGAGTGTAGAGCTACTTTTTCTCGCTCTCATCGAATTCAAAGATGCCACAGGAGACTTATTGAAGTCCGTAGGTATTACGAGTGCAAATTTTAAGAAATCCATCATAGAACTTAGAGGAAATAGAAAAGTGAACGATCCACATGCAGAAAGTACTTACCAGTCTTTGGAGAAATACGGTAAGAATTTGAATGAGTTAGCGAAGGCCGGGAAAATCGATCCGGTCATTGGACGTGACGAAGAGATTCGACGGGTCCTACAGATTTTATCCCGACGTACGAAGAATAACCCTATCCTTTTAGGAGAACCAGGGGTAGGAAAAACAGCCATCGTAGAAGGTTTAGCGCAACGTATCGTTTCAGGTGACGTTCCTGAAAACTTGAAATCCAAGATTGTGATGTCACTGGACATGGGTCTTTTAGTGGCGGGAGCAAAGTACAAAGGGGAATTCGAGGAGCGTTTGAAGGCGGTCATCAAAGAGGTAACGGATTCCGACGGAGAAATCGTCTTATTCATTGATGAGATCCACACCTTAATTGGTGCGGGAGGCGGAGGCGAAGGAGCGATGGATGCGGCGAACCTTTTAAAACCTGCTTTAGCACGTGGAGAACTGCACGCGATCGGTGCCACGACTTTAAAAGAATACCAAAAGTACATCGAGAAAGACAAAGCCCTAGAGCGTCGTTTTCAATCAGTTTTAGTGGAAGAACCAGATGTGGCTGATGCCATTTCCATTCTGCGTGGTATTAAGGATAAATACGAATTACACCACGGGGTGCGTATTCAAGATGACGCGGTCATTGCGGCTGTGGAATTATCGAATCGCTATATTTCGGATCGATTCTTACCCGATAAGGCGATTGATTTGATGGATGAAGCCGCTGCCAAAATGCGCCTGGAGATCGATTCCGTTCCAGAAGAAATCGATGATATTCAGCGCAAAATTATGCAGCTAGAAATCGAGCGAGAAGCGATTCGCCGCGAGAATAATAAGGAGAAGGAAACGATATTGACACGTGATTTAGCGGATTTATCGGAGAAAAGAGATGAGTTGAAGGCCAAATGGCAATCGGAAAAATCTGTTCTCGATGCCGTACGTGCTGAAAAAGAAATCATCGATCGCCTTAAATTAGAAGCCGAACAAGCGGAACGTCAAGGCGATTACGGAAAAGTAGCCGAGATTCGTTACGGTCGTTTAGTGGAATCTGAGCAGAAATTGAAAGATATGCAGGCCCAGCCAGCCGGCGAAAATTCCATGTTGCAAGAAGAAGTGACAGCAGAAAACGTAGCGGAAGTGGTCGCGAAATGGACCGGTATTCCTGTTAGTAGAATGTTGCAGACCGAAGTGGAGAAACTGTTGCATTTAGAAGATGAACTCCATAAACGTGTGGCAGGTCAAGACCAAGCCATCGAGATGGTTTCAGATGCGGTTCGCCGTTCTAGAGCAGGATTGCAAGATCCTAAACGTCCCATAGGTTCGTTTATCTTCTTAGGAACTACAGGAGTGGGTAAGACGGAATTAGCCAAAACTTTGGCCTCCTACTTATTCAACGACGAAAACGCTATGATACGCATCGATATGTCTGAATACCAAGAACGCCATGCCGTAAGTCGCTTAGTAGGAGCGCCTCCGGGATACGTAGGCTACGATGAGGGCGGGCAATTAACCGAAGCCGTGCGCCGTAAACCTTATTCGGTCGTGTTATTAGACGAGATTGAAAAGGCGCATCCAGATGTTTGGAACATCTTATTGCAGGTCTTAGACGAAGGTCGATTAACGGACAACAAAGGTCGCACCGCGAACTTCAAGAACACGATCATCATCATGACCTCTAACATCGGTAGCCACTTAATTCAAGAGAAAATGGCGCAGATGGAAGGCTGGAACAATGCGTTGATCTTAGAAGAAACCAAAGAAGAGGTGATGACCTTGTTAAAACAAGTCGTTCGTCCTGAATTCTTAAACCGCGTAGATGAAGTCGTTTTATTCGAACCATTGACCTTAGAACATGCGCGCAAAATTTTAGCCATTCAGTTCAAGGAAGTGCAGAAGCGTTTATCTGACCAAAACATCACTTTGGAAGCAACAGAAGAAGCATTAAATAAGCTAGCGGCGGATGGATATGATCCGAATTATGGTGGTCGTCCCATGAAGCGAGTAATTCAAAAAGCTGTGCTCAACGAATTGTCTAAAGCCATTTTATCTGGTAAAATCGTGAAAGATTCGGCGGTGATGATGGAGTTAGATAGCAAGGGGGAGTTGACTTTTGAAAACGTGATTGTCGAAGTTTAAAGCATAGACTTTAGTCGCGACTACGTCACTTAGTCGTCCTTCGGACTTAGTCGCCTTTGGCTTAGTCGTCCTCTTGACTAGGCCGAAGGCGACTTATTGACTAAGCCGTAGGCGACACATCCCTACTCTCTACTCTCTAATCTATACTCTATTCTGAAGGCACACTATCCTCACAAACCTGTAAATAGCCTGTGTTCCCACACTAGTACTTCTTGAATCCGTTGTAGCTGGGAAAGGACCTCCGTGTACCATTGCCCCAGAAACTTCCACGCCAGTAGGGAAGCCATTGAAAAGCAAGCGACCTACTTTTTGTAAAAGAGAATCGACTAGTTGTTCCGATATTTCCGCTTTCGTTCCGTGAATAGTTCCAGTTAACTGACCGTCGAGTGACTCGATGAAAGTAATCAATTCTGCTTCATCTTCCACTAAAATGGCCACTGTGCAAGGGCCAAAAACTTCCTCTAAAACTACTCGATTAATAGTCGCAGCTTCAGCCACAAATAGGGCTGGGGAAGGCAAATCACGCGAAGTTGATTTTTTCGAATGTTGCGTCAGATTTGAAACGCCTGCTGCATAAGCATCAGCAATCCTTGGGGTTAAAAACGTACCTAAAGGTAATTTATCTAATTCTTCAGCCAATAAATCCAAGAAACTGGCATCTTTTTTCTGAAGAATCAGTAGACCCGGATTCGTGCAAAATTGTCCTACTCCCATACAAACCGATCCAGCTAAGCCGGCAGCGAGGGCGGCAGGGTTTTCTGCGATTTTATCGGATAAAAGTATCACTGGATTCACGCTTCCCATTTCCGCATACACAGGAATTGGATGTGGTCTTCGTACAGCGAGGTCATATAGGGCTTTTCCTCCACGATATGAACCGGTAAATCCGACTGCTTGAATGTCTGGGTGTTGCACTAAATGGGTTCCCACCTCATGTGAAGCACCATGAATTAAACGAAATACGCCTTGAGGTAAACCGCAAGAAGCGACCGCTTTAGAAATGGCTCCACCCACCAAATGCCCTGTTTTAGGATGAGCTGGATGGGCTTTAAAAACAACAGGACAGCCCGCTGCAAGCGCAGAAATGGTATCGCCACCGGCCACAGAAAAGGCAAGTGGGAAGTTACTAGCGCCAAAAATAGCAACAGGTCCAAGTGGAATTTGGGTTTGAAATAAATCTGGTTTAGGAAGCGGCGCGCGGTCCGGCTGAGCGGGATCGTGGATTTCTTTTTTCCAAGCTGGATCGGAGATAAAATCGGCAAAAGCCTGTATTTGACCTGTTGTGCGACCTCTTTCACCCGTGATGCGAGCTTCCGGGAGATGTGATTCTTCACAAGCTGTTTGGATTAATTCATCACCGATTGCAAGAATTTCACGTGAAATGGCTTGAAGAAATTCAGCGCGTTTCACATCTGAAATACGACGATAAATGGGGAATGCGGCTTTGGCAGCAGCTATGGCTGAGTCGATTTCTGCAATCGAAGCGTCTGTATAATTCATTAGGCAACAGTTTGAATAAGGGTTCCAATTGGTTCAATGGTGATGTGGATGCTGTCCCCAGATTGCAAGGTGAATGGCGGATCAGGAACGATACAAGTTCCGGTCATCAAATAAACACCTGCTGGGAAGGACATTTCGCGAGTTAAATAATCCACTAATTCAGTGTGGGAACGCTTCATTTGAGAGATTTCCGTGTCGCCATGGAATACGCTTTTCCCGTTTCGGAAGATTTCCATGGAGATTACCGTGCTAGGTGCTAACGGTTTTTCCGTCACCAGAAGGCATGGGCCGAGGCCGGCAGCGGCATCGTATACTTTGGCCTGAGGCAAATACAAGGGGTTTTCCCCCTCGATATCGCGGGAACTCATATCGTTGCCGATGCTGTAACCGGCTAATTCGCCGTGTTTATTGACGAATAAGGTTAATTCTGGTTCGGGCACATTCCACATCGAATCTTTCCGAATGCGAACTTTGCCACCCGATCCCACGGAACGCAAGCGGTTTCCTTTGTAGAAGATTTCAGGTCGAACGGCATCGTAGACTTTATCGTAAAAAGTATCGCCGCCTGATTCTTTGGATTCTTCCATTCGGGCTACTTTGCTGCGCAAATAGGTCACGCCAGCTGCCCAAATTTCCTGTGAATCGATCGGGCAAAG
>JBEBDF010000035.1:0-19563 GCA_041157105.1 Bacteroidota bacterium
TTAAATCCTTTGCACAAGAAATACAAAATCAAGCGTGTAGTCGTTTCCACTTACCAATCTGTCACAGGAACGGGAAAGGCTGCGGTCGATCAATTATTCGATGAGCGCGCTGGAAAAACGGATTACGCGAAAGTGTATCCACACAAAATCGACTTAAACGTATTGCCTCACATCGATGTTTTCCAAGAAAATGGCTACACGAAAGAGGAGATGAAGATGATTTTAGAAACAAATAAAATCATGATGGACGATTCGATCAAAGTAACCGCAACAACGGTTCGTATTCCTACGATCGGCGGTCACTCGGAGGCAGTGAATATCGAGTTCGAAAACGATTTCGATTTAGCGGAGGTTCGTGCGATTTTAGAAAAAGAGGAAGGAATTATCGTTCAAGATGATCCTAAAAACTTTTTATATCCAATGCCGATCACTGCACACGGAAAAGATGAGGTATTCGTAGGTCGTATCCGTCGTGATGAGTCCCAAAAGAATACCTTGAATCTGTGGATCGTTGCTGACAACTTGCGTAAAGGTGCAGCTACGAATGCGGTTCAAATTGCTGAATACTTAGCAGCAAATCACTTGATCTAAGATGACAAGACTCAGCGTCAATATCAATAAAATTGCCACCTTGCGTAATTCGCGAGGTGGTCATAATCCAGACCTGATTCAGATGGCTTTGGATTGTGAACGTTTTGGCGCACAAGGAATTACGGTTCATCCCCGCCCGGATGAGCGTCACATTCGCTACGCGGATGTGTATGCTTTGAAAGAAGTCCTGACAACGGAGTTTAATATCGAAGGCAATCCGATGGAGGCCTCTTTCGTGGAATTAGTGTTAAGGGTGAAACCTGAGCAGGTAACTTTAGTTCCAGATGCTTTAGGCCAAATCACCTCTAACCACGGCTGGGATACGATTAAACACCAAGAATTATTGAAGCAACTGATTGCTCCTTTTAAAGAAGCAGGAATTCGCACCTCCATCTTCGTAGACCCAGTCTTGGAAATGGTCGAAGCGGCTGCCACCACAGGAACGGACCGCATCGAATTATACACGGAACCTTACGCGACAGTATTCCCAAAGAATCCGACGCAGGCTGTAGCCTCTTACAGAAAAGCAGCTTTCAAAGCACACCAAATCGGATTAGGCATCAACGCCGGTCACGATTTAAGTCTAGAAAATCTAGCTTTCTTCGCAGCAAATGTGAATCCTTTGGACGAAGTTTCGATCGGCCACGCACTCATCTGCGATGCGCTCTATTACGGTTTAGAGAATACGATTCAACTCTACCGAAGACAACTGAAATAAAAAAGGGGCTTCGATACCTACCGAAGCCCCTTTTTTATAATTTTATAAAATTACTCTACATCACCAGTAAGCACAACTGCACCACCAGCAACCGATAATTTAATCGACTTTACTTTTCCAGCTGCACGACCGAATGTGATCTCAGCTTCATAACCTTGCAATGTAGTAGCAAAGGTATCAGGCGTAGATGCCGCTGTCAAAACCGCTGCTTCAGATGGATTTGAATCCGATGAAATCATCAATTTGCCGTCTTTTGCGACAACAATCATCTTCTTCACATATTCGTTATCTGCCATTTTAAAGGTAGCTGCATAATCAGCGATACCACCAGAGGAAGCAGACGCAACTGCAGCTCCAGCTTTAACACCTTCTAAAGTTTGACCTTGTGCTTCAATTTTCAACTTTGTAACTGCACCAGCTACACGTGTAAAAGTAATTTCACCACCCATCCCACCTAACACAAATGCATCTGGCTTAGACCCAGCCGTTAATTCTGTATCTGGAAAACCCTCAGCTGACATAATTAATTTTCCTTCTTTGTCCGCTAATTTCAAGACTTTTACATAAGGATTATCGCTCATTGTGTATTCACCAGCATAATCAGCGGCTTTTTGAGCAGTAGAAACAAAGGCCAAACAAGTCAGGGCCATAGCTGACACAATTGAACGTAGATTTTTCATTTTTTCTTAAAAGTTTAGGAGTTCAAAATTAAGAATTTAAATGAGCTTCCAAATTTTGTCACTCAATTTTATTCAAAAAGAAATAAAATTTTGGATGTAAAAAAGATTTATTTAATATTGCGTCACAATCAATTCGCCCATTTAGCCCCTACTACATGAGATAAACCTCTACATTAACCATTTTACTTTTTTATGAGCAAAATACCCGTTAATGATGCAGCGTTGATTTCTGCCTACATACAAGGTGATTCGAAATCATTCGAAACGCTACTTAACCGTAGCAAATCAAAAGTTTATACGACTATTTATTTGATTGTAAAAGACCGCTACGTGGCGGAAGATCTTTTGCAAGAGACATATATCAAGGCTTTGGACGTTATTAACCAAGGCAAGTATAATGAAGAGGGGAAATTTCTGCCGTGGATTGTGCGTATAGCGCACAATATGGCGATAGACCACTTCCGAAAAGAAAAGCGTTATCCTAAAATCGTATTAGACGACGGCTCGCCACTTTGGAATAGTTTTCAATTTTCAGAAGAAAGTTCAGAGGATAAACAATTAAAAGAAGATTCGATCGTTAATATCAAGGACTTAATAAAGAAACTTCCAGATGAGCAGCGCGAAGTGCTCGTGATGCGTCACTACGAAGAATTAAGCTTCCAAGAAATTGCCGATTTAACCCATGTTAGTATCAATACCGCACTAGGGCGTATGCGTTATGCGCTCATTAACCTGCGTAAAATGTTAGAGAAACAAAACCTTGCCTATGACAAAAAACTCTACCCCGAATGACCTGATTAAACACCTTTATGAGCCTGAAATAGGGTTCCAGAAAACATTAAATGAAGACGAGAAGCAAGAACTTGCTCGTTTAAAACAGGTCCAAAACTTGCTGAATTTGGCTTATACAGAGCCCTCCGAAAGGAGTATTGAGAATATTCTCGAACATGCCCGTAAGAGCAAAAAGCCCCTAGCACACTAGGGGCTTTTTTATTCAAAAAATCTCGCTAATTTTAGAAAAAAACTAATCAAAAGAATGGAAGCATCTAAGGTTGACCTATTTATCATGACGCATGGGAAGAGTTTTGAAACACATCAGCTATCGTATATTCGAGAGAAACTGCTTGAGCTAGATGATTCCCAATGGATTATAATTCAGCATGTGCAAATTAAAGACCCCGTTCTTAGCTTAATCGTGTCTATTGTGGCTGGTGGCCTAGGGGTTGATCGATTTCTGATCGGAGATACTGGAATAGGCATAGCAAAATTACTTACCTGCGGCGGAATAGGGATTTGGGCAATCATCGATTGGTTTTTTATTATGGATGCAACGCGCGCCAGAAACTTTGCTCTGTTACAACCCTATTTAGTTTAATGACCCGTCAGCAGCTTTACAGAACTATCTTGATAGCCTGCTCTGCTGGATTTATTTATTTGTGGACGGGAATAGGCTTCCCCTGTTTTTTCAAAACAATCACCGGCATTCCTTGTCCTTCCTGCGGAACAACTCGCTTTCTTTTAGGGGATTTCATCCATGGAAACCCACTAGGTATCATCGTAGGATCCGCTATGCTCTTACCCATTGGTGTAATTTTTGACCTATTCACAGGAGGTGATCGGGTATTTCGGATGTATCTTTGGGTGGAGAAAAAGTGTCGCCAGCCTTTGCTTGCGGCTTTTTTAATAGGATTGGTGGTGTTGAATTGGATTTGGACGATAGCTAAAGGATTATAATGTTAAAAAAGGAGCGATTTCAGGCTTTTGTGGATCACTTTTCAACTCGCTTTCCTGAAGCGGAAACCGAATTGCATTATTCGAATCCATTCGAATTATTAGTGGCAGTGGTTTTATCCGCGCAATGCACCGATAAACGTATCAACCAAGTCACTCCTGCCCTATTCAAGCGTTTCCCAGATGCAAAATCTTTAGCAGAATCCAGCGTGGAAGAGATTTTCTCTTATATACGTTCTGTTTCTTATCCGAATAATAAAGCAAAACACCTTTTAGGATTAGGCCAAAAAATCACAGACCAATTCGCCGGCGAAGTACCCGAAACGATGGAAGATTTACAAAGTTTACCGGGTGTAGGCCGCAAAACGGCAAACGTCATCGCATCGGTCATCTACAATCAGCCAGCAATGGCTGTGGATACCCATGTATTTAGAGTTTCACAGCGACTAGGACTCGTTCCTAAAACAGCAAATACACCACTAAAAGTAGAAATGGTGTTGATCAAAAATTTACCGGACGAAGTCATCGCAACTGCACATCATTGGTTGATTTTGCACGGTCGCTATATCTGCTTAGCCAGGACTCCACAGTGTTCGAAATGTGACATAACGCATTTCTGTGCTTTTTATCAGAAGAATAACAAGTCATGAGCACGATTGAAATCATCGCAATTCTTGCCTCTTTAGGTGGCGTTATTCTTAGTATGGCTAAGAAAAGCGCAGCATGGATTTGCAATATCCTTGCCTCAGGACTTTATGGATATGTTTTTTGGGGAAATGGCCTTTATTCTGATATGGAATTGCAGGGATTCTTCATCCTAATGGCTCTATATGGCTGGTGGACTTGGTCGCGTTCAGAGCAAAATTGGAAACCTGAAAGAGCTTCAAATGCGCAACTTATGAGAGGTCTTGCCCTAGCACTACTTTTCGGTGCCGGATCCGGATTTTTACACTTGAACTATTTCCCTTCCGTCAGCTTCCCTTTTTTAGATGCCAGTTTAACTGGTTTGAGCATTTACGGTACTTGGCTAGCAACTCAGCGAAAAATCGAAAACTGGCTCGTCTGGATTGTGGTCGATATCGCTTACGTCGGAATGTATGCAACTAAAGAGTTATGGGGGACAGCTGCTCTGTATTTGGTCTTTATTATTTTAGCCCTAAAAGGTTACCTAGACTGGCTTAAACCCCTGAAAAACAGGGAATAAAAAATTTGTCAGAGATTTTATCCGTTATATTACCTTATTCCAATCGAGCTAATTATATTTGTGCCCTATTACAAAAAATCATATTTTAGATTATGGCGAACGAAGAAAAACAAAGATACTCTGCCGAAGAATTAAAGGAGTTTGAGCAAATTATCAAAGCAAAGTTAGAAGACACCCAAGCGGAATTAAAATATTTAAGAGAAGCATTAAGTAAGAAAAACGACACAGGGACAGACGCTACTTCTGGCAACTCAAAAGTGATGGAAGATGGTGCAGATACGGCTGAAAAAGAAAACTTAAACCAATTAGCTGTTCGTCAACAAAAGTTCGCCGTTAACCTAGAAAATGCATTAATGCGCATTAAAAACGGGACTTACGGAGTTTGTATTGATACAGGTAAGTTAATTTCCAAAGAACGTTTACGTTTAGTACCGCACACGCAACACTCGATTGAAGCGAAGTTAAAGCAAAAATAAAATGGGTTTTTTCGAAAACAACCGCCTAGTTGAATTGATAACTGACTATTTCAAGACTCAATTTGAGATTATCAAGTTAGATATTCAAGAAAAACTCGAGGAGATCCTTGTTCGGATTTTCAAACTATTTTTAGTGGCAACTGGTTTCGCAATTACCCTCTTTTTCCTTCTCTTAGGAGGATCTGAGTGGATCAACCAAGTTTTAGAGAGCCGATTTATAGGTTATTTCATCATGGCCGGCATCATTGGCCTAGCTAGCATAGTTCTTTTTCTATCCTTAAAACCACGAGATAATGAGTCAGAATAAAGAGAAAAGAGCCGAATTAGAAAGCCAAGCAGCAGAGATTCAAGGGCAATTAACAGAAACTGTTTCTGAATATAAAAAGATCGGAAACCAGATGTTAATCGCTGGTGGCATTGTAGCGTGTGCTTACCTTTTGTATTCGACCTTCTCTGGTTCAAAGAAAAAAGGCTCTATTGTGGGAGATGCCATTAAATCATATGCAATAGCCCTCGCCTTGTCTTATGCAAAAGATTTACTGGTCGATTACCTAGCCTCACTAGAGCAAGAAACGGAATCCGCGGTCACTTCAGTAGAGGAAACCACTAGCAACTAAATCCTCCGGACTAATGACTTCGGACTAGCGACTTAATTCTCCATCAAATAAGCCTTAATAAACTCATTGATCTCCCCATCCAGTACCGCATCGGTATTCGATGTCTGGTGATTCGTACGATGATCTTTTACACGGCGATCGTCTAGAACGTAAGATCTAATCTGCGAGCCCCACTCGATTTTCTTCTTACCAGCCTCCACTTCAGCACGTGCGGCGTTGCGTTTATCGATTTCGATTTGGTATAATTTGGACTTCAAAAGTCGCAAAGCAACCTCCTTATTCATTAATTGCGAGCGTTCTTGCTGGCAAGCGATGATGATTCCGGATGGTTTGTGGGTCAAACGAACGGCAGTTTCCACTTTGTTCACGTTTTGGCCTCCTGCACCGCCCGAACGGAAAGTATCCCATTCAATGTCGGCTGGATTCACGTCAATTTCGATGGTATCATCCGCTAAAGGACAGATATATACGGACGCAAAAGAGGTGTGACGTCGCGCGTTCGAGTCAAAAGGAGAAATACGCACCAGACGGTGCACTCCATTTTCTGATTTTAAATTTCCGTAGGCAAATTCTCCGTCTACCTCGATGGTCACGGATTTAATTCCGGCCACGTCCCCCGGATTTTCATCCACTAAACGCACCTTGAATCCATTCTTTTCTGCCCACATATGGTACATGCGCAATAACATGGAAGCCCAGTCTTGGGATTCCGTTCCACCTGCACCGGCATTAATCTCTAACACGGCGCTCATATTATCGCCCTCGTCAGACATCATCTTGCGAAACTCGAGTGCTTCCAGGTTTGCTTCTAGCTTTTCGCCTTCTGCATCCACTTCCGCTTCGGTCGCTTCGCCCATTTCGTAAAATTCCCAGATGGTTTCTAAGTCACCTTGTGCGGCGGCAAGTTTGTCGAATCCATCTGTCCAAAACTTCAGCCCGCGCATTTCTCGCATCGTGCTTTCTGCCTTGTCTGGATTATTCCAAAACTCCGGATCTAAGGTGACCGTCTCTAGTTCAGAGATTAAATATTTCTTGTGATCGTAGTCAAAGATACCTCCTTAAAGCCTCTATTCTGGCTTTCAGGTCATTGAACCTGTCTCTAGTCATGTGATTTTCTACTTAATAAAGTGCAAATATACCCGATTTTGTGCTAAATTGCGGCCTCATTCACATAAATCAAGCAATAAAATGGCGCAACAATACGATTTGATCGTGGTAGGCTCAGGCCCAGGAGGTTATGTAGCAGCTATCCGAGCTTCTCAATTAGGTTTAAAATGTGCAATTGTAGAGAAAGAATCCTTAGGTGGTATTTGCCTTAACTGGGGATGTATTCCTACCAAAGCCCTTTTGAAATCTGCCCAAGTTTTCGAATATATTAAACATGCAGCCGATTATGGTATCTCCGTAAAAGGCGCTGAAGCTGATTTCTCTAAGGTTATCTCCCGTTCTCGAGGCGTGGCTGATAGCATGAGCAAAGGCGTTCAGTTTTTGATGAAGAAAAATAAGATCGACGTGATTATGGGTTTTGGGAAAATCCAACCTGGTAAGAAAGTCGAAGTAACTGATGCAGACGGTAAGAAAACCGTTTACGAAGGTAAAAATATCATGATCGCTACGGGTGCACGTGCTCGTGCATTGCCTAATGTGCCTATCGATGGCGAAAAGGTGATCGAATACCGCAAGGCGATGAGCTTAGAAAAACGTCCGGATTCTTTAGTGATTATCGGTTCTGGTGCGATTGGCGTTGAATTTGCCTATGTATATGCTGCCATGGGAACGAAAGTAACCATCGTTGAATTTCTTCCAAACATCGTGCCGGTAGAGGATGAGGATGTTTCCAAAGAATTAGCGAAGCAATATAAGAAAATGGGTATCGACATCTTGACCTCATCGAGCGTGGAGTCAGTGGATATCAAAGGCAAAGGTTGCAAAGTGAGCATCAAAACGCCGACTGGAAATCAAGAAATCCAATGTGATATCGTTCTTTCAGCCGCAGGTGTGACATGTAACTTAGAAAACATCGGTTTAGAAGAAGTAGGTATTATCGTGGACAAGGGTCGTATCCCAGTGAATGCATGGTACGAAACGAATATTCCAGGTTATTTCGCGATTGGAGATATTACTCCGGGACCAGCTTTGGCACACGTTGCATCAGCTGAGGCTATTATTTGTGCAGAGAAAATGGCTGGCCACAAAACAGAAGCTTTGGACTACACAAACATCCCGGGCTGTACGTATTGCACGCCAGAAATCGCGTCAGTAGGTATGACCGAGAAAAAAGCGATAGAAGCTGGTTACGATATCAAAGTGGGTAAATTCCCGTTTGTAGCATCTGGAAAGGCGACAGCAGCCGGAGCACGCGATGGTTTCGTAAAAGTTATTTATGATGCCAAATACGGAGAGTTGTTAGGCGCGCACATGATCGGTTACAATGTAACAGAATTGATCGCTGAAGCGGTAGTGGTTCGTAAATTAGAAAGCACTGCTTACGAAATTATGAAAACAGTTCACCCTCACCCGACGATGTCAGAGGCCTTTAAAGGCGCGACAGAAGCGGCTTATGGAGAAGCTGTAGATTTATAATCTACAATGATAGAAAAAGAAAGAGGAGCTCGAAAGGCTCCTCTTTTCATTTAGTTCAATTTTACCTGAACACTTTTATATGCGATCCTACTCTTAGGATCATGTGCCTGAATGGCAATAGTTCCAGGTTGAATTCGTCTGCCTTCCGTTTTACCAGCTGGCTCTACAAAATCGACTACCGTTCTTCCGTTGATCTTAGTGGTTATGTGATTTCCTTCCACTTTCACATACAATTCAAACCACTCCTCATCATGCACTAATTTTTCCGCTGTATCCACAATGCCGTAAAGACTGGCTGTTCTGCGCCAATCCGTATGTGAATTATTGACTTGAATTTCATAGCCTTGAGATGGCCAGTTATTTTCTAAGAAGGCGGTACAAACATATAAGCCTGAGTTTGCTCCTGGGTAGGTTTTCACGAGGGCTTTCACTTCAAAGTTTGTGAAGGAATGATTTCCAACCGGTCCATCATAGAATAAGTGACCTCGTGGTCCTGCGACAACTAGTTCGCCGTCCTTTACTTGAAAGGAGTTCGGATTTTCGCTGGTTTTCCAGCCAGTTAAATCACGGCCGTTTAATAATTCGACCCATTGGGCATGGGCGGAGAAGTTTAAAAACAAAAGGAGAATGAAGAGATTTTTCATAATAGGTTTAATTATTTCAAGTAAATATTAACTTTTAAGTTTAAAAATGAAATAGAGTGGAGGATTAATCTACTTTAATTACTTCTTCACCATTCTCCCATCAAACACCAGCGCCTCCACAGAAATGACCTTGATTTTAACACTATCAGGATGGGCAGGATTAATAAGGAAATTAAATTCAGGAGGCACAATACTACTAGGTACTTTTAGAACTGCGGCTGATCTCAGCGCAACAAAATCGTCGCCAATAAACTGGGTTTCTAAAATAGGTGGTTTGGAGTCCCAGTTTGGAGGTAAATCATCCATATTCAGTTCTACAATTTTTACATCCTCCGGAATATCTATCTCTACGTAAAATCGATCTGTCGGAAGATCTTCTGAAAGGTCTATATGAACGGAAACTTCTAAGGTAGCGAGAGCTCGAGATGCGGAGGTATAAACTAATGAGGTATTTATGCTATTCCATCGATAACCTTCCATTTTAGATGCACCTCCACCTGATAATACGCTATCTAGATATTTCTCCCGCTCAATTCGATATACTTTCATTAGGCAAAATTTCCAAATTCAATTCGATTCAAACAATTTCGAACTTCTTGAATGCCCGTAATAGAGTCCAACAAACTTTCTGGTGTATTATTTCCTAGCGAATAATTGGGCTTTTTCATCCAACGCTGAAATTTATCTTCCTCCATATTAAAAACTTCAATTCCAAAATCAACTAATTCAATAAGAAGTAAAATAACTTCGCTATCTCTTCCGTTCAGCAACGACTTTTCTCTTCTTTTTTTATTGTAGGTGGTTTGAGGTAGGCCAAACATGTTCAAAACAGATTTTACTGGAACGTTAATTCGTTTACTAATAACTTCTATAGCCGAATAAGGAACTCCTTTTCGTATGATATCCACTCTTTCAAATGTAGTCTGCCAGGTATATTCAATCCCTTCCGACTCGAATCGCCATTTAGGCATGGATGACACAACAACTCGTGCGCGTCTTATACTCTTTTGCGTATCAAAAATAGTAGGTTCATTCATTTCCTTTTTCATGGGTATAGCATTTATGCTGTAAATGTACAACATAAATGCTACCAAAGTGCTTTAGGGAAAATTAAATTATGTAATAGCTGTGCCAATACAGAATTCCATCAATCCTTCAGCAAGCTAGCTTTGAATTAGCGGGAATAAAAATGCAGAGGAAAGGTTATCAGTTACTTGATATGTTTCAAACGGGAGTGACAGCTCCATTCCATTTCGCTGTCAGCCCGCAGGGCATCTAGCACAAAGCCTACCACTTATACTTAACGTTCGGGAGTGACAGCTCCACTTCGTTCCGCTGTCAGCCCGCAGGGCATCTAGCACAAAACCTTCAGCATTCGCTGCGCGAATCCTATTCTTTTTTCATATGGGGCCGATTAACTACGCGAGCGCATACTCGGCCCCACATGAAAAAAGCCTCCCAGCTCACGCTGGAAGGCTTTGTAGAGGGGAAGGGATTCGAACCCTCGGTAAGCTTGAGACCTACACACGCTTTCCAAGCGTGCTCCTTAAACCACTCGGACACCCCTCTAAATGGCACTCAGGTGAGCGCCCGTGGGGTTGCAAAAATAGCAAATTATTTCGACGAATCGAAAAAGGAATCAATATCCTTCTTGAATTGAACTAAAGAAGGTTTATGGATATAGTACATGTGACCTGATTCGTAGTACTTGATGTCTACGCGGGAGCGTTGCTCCGGGCGTAAGAACATGTGCTCGATGTCGTAAACTGCCGTGAAGTAGGGAGTCGCGAAATCGTAGTAGCCACAGCCGAGGTAGACTTTTAAGTTCGGGTTTTTGGCCATCGCATCACGAAGACTCTCTGCTACGTTCAAGTATTTATTTTGTACATTCTTGTAAGACCAAGGGTATACTTCGCCGAAGACGTTGTAGCCTTTCTCCTCCGTGAACTTCAATTCTCGCGATAAATAATCGTTGATGGTAGCCGTGAATGGGCCGTCGATATTTGCAAAGGATGGATCGAAATCAACATATTCGCCGGCGTCATCTAGGTTACGACCCGTGAAACGCGCGTCTAAACGACCTACTGAAAGGCCATCAGAACGGCGTAAGGCTTTGTAGAAACGGTTTTCCTCTACGCGAAGGTTGGCTTGAAGGCAAAGCTCTTTGGAAAGACCCGTGTAATAAGCCATTTTTTCAGCGATGGCTGATTTCTCAGCTTCAGACATCCAACCACCTTTGATTAAAGCTGTTGCGTAAGGTCCTATGGCCCATTGCTCCGATTCCTTTAGTACATCTGCAATAGGTCTAGCAAGCAATGCAGGAGCTAATTTCTTGTGGTACCAAGCGGCTGCAGTATACGATGGAATGTATAAAGCGCGAGGTAAATCATTTCCAACGTTGTAATCATTTGTCCCAAAATTCAAAACAGCAGAGATTAAAATCACCCCATTAATGTAGATGCGGTGCTCATCTTGCAAGAATTTCGATAATCCAGCAGCACGTGTGGTTCCGTAGCTTTCGCCAGCTAGGAATTTAGGCGAGGCCCAGCGATCGTAGCGACCTAGGAAGTTGCGTACGAAATCCCCTACTGATTTGATATCTTCTACGTAGCCATGGTATTTGCTAGCGGGTTCGCCTACGGCGCGGGAATAACCGGTGGAAACCGGGTCGATGAAGACTAAATCTGTCTTATCTAACCAAGAGAATTCGTTCGGTATGTAAGAGTAAGGGGCTGCAGTTGCCGTACCGTCGTCTTTTAAAACAACGCGTTTAGGGCCTACGCCACCCATGTGCAACCACAAAGAGGCAGATCCTGGACCACCGTTGAAGGTGAAAGTGACTGGGCGTTTAGCACCGTCTTCGTCGTCTTTAGAATAGTAGGTGAAGAAGATTTTGGCCAAAACCTTACCCGTATCTGCCTTCATATGCATATAACCGGTGGTCGCGGTGTAATTAATCACCTTACCGGCGATCGTGATGGAGTGTTTTGTCTTTACAACTTGTACGCCAGCCGGGTCTTTACCGATTTGTGCATTCAATGAAAGTGCTAAAACACAAAATAAGAGAGTAAATATTTTTTTCATAGTTCAAACATTTTGAAAACGAATATAAAAAATCTTTGGCAATAAAAGGTATTTTCGTAGATTTGCATCTAATCTATATATTATATAGACTTTATAAACTTATCAAGAATAAATTATGCAAAGCTTCCGTTCTGAGATAGAAAACCCAGTCGTAGAAAAAGACATTTTGGATTTAGCGAAAAAAATCGCTCAATTCAAGGCTGGCGAGATCCACGAGGAAAAATTCAGAAGTCTTCGTCTCGCGCGCGGTGTCTATGGACAACGCCAGCAGGGGGTACAAATGATCCGCATAAAATTGCCTTATGGCAAGATTCAATTCCACCAATGGAAGCGAATTTCGGACATTTCAGACGAATATTCGACCGGAAACTTGCATTTGACCACTCGTCAAGACATACAAATCCACTACGTATCATTGGACCGCACGCCAGAACTTTGGGCGAAATTAGAGCAAGACGATATCACCTTACGCGAAGCTTGTGGAAATACGGTGCGTAACATTACCGCCTCCCCCACTTCCGGAATTGACCCGAAGGAATTATTTGATGTAAGTCCGCATGCGGATGCGGCATTCCGCTACTTTTTACGTAACCCGATCTGTCAGGAGATGGGTCGTAAAATCAAGATTTCTTTTTCGAATACAGATGAAGATACGTCTTTGGCCTATTTACATGATATGGGTTTTATTCCCAAAATCGTAAATGGAAAACGTGGTTTCAAAGTAGTCGTGGGCGGTGGCTTAGGTGCACAACCCATGCTCGCTCATGTAGCCCACGAATTCCTGGCTGAAAACGAAGTAATCCCGTTCATTGAGTCAGTTTTGCGCGTTTTCGATCGCCACGGCGAACGCAATTCCCGCCACAAGGCTCGTATGAAATTCTTAATCCAGAAGATCGGATTCGATGCATTCATGGATTTAGTGAAGGCGGAGACAAAAGCTTTGAAAAATCATTCTTTTGAGATTCCATCGGCTACGGCCTGGGAAGTTACGCCTCCTACTTTGATTGCTGACGTGGCAGCACCATCTACCGAAGAATACGCCACTTGGTTAGTGACGAATACCTTCGAGCAAAAGCAAAAAGGATTCCACGCGGTCTATGTTCGTATCCTAAATGGCAATATTTCAAGTACAACATCTCGTTCATTAATCGAAGCATTAAAAGGCTATATCGGTGATGATATTCGCATCACGATTAACCAAGGTTTGATGTTGAAATATGTGCCATCTGCGAATTTGGCCTACGTCTACTCCGTATTAGAAGCACACGGATTAGCGGCACCGGGAGCCAATTCCATCGCAAACATCACGGCCTGCCCGGGAACGGACACCTGTAATTTAGCGATCTCCGATTCGACGAACATTACATCAAAACTAGAGGCCGTCATCAGTGAAGAATTCCCATCTTTGATCCATGATAGCGCGATGAAGATCAAAATTTCTGGTTGTATGAATGCTTGTGGACAACACAGTATGGCATCCATCGGCTTCCATGGTTCTTCTTTAAAGGCCGCGGACAAACGCGTTTTGCCAGCTTTACAAGTATTATTAGGAGGAGCAACATTAGGAAATGGCGAAGGAAAAATTGCAGATAAAGTGATTAAAGTTCCTTCCAAAAGAGGTCCGCAAGTATTGCGCACACTATTAAATAACTTCGAGGAGAACGCGCAGGCAGACGAGTATTTCCACAGCTACTACGATCGCCAAGGCGAAAAATATTTCTACGATCTATTAAAACCCATTGCTGATTTAAGCACACTGGTAAACGATGATTTCATCGATTGGGGAGCGACAGAAAACTTCGCTACCGAAATCGGTGTGGGAGAATGTGCAGGCGTTGTGATCGACTTAGTGGCTACCTTACTTTTTGAATCAGACGAAAAATACGAATGGACGGCAGCGGCATTAGAGGACAAACGCTATGCGGATGCCATTTACCATGCCTATAGCGTCTTTATTTCAGCAGCGAAAGCACTCCTATTAGATAAATCGATTTCGGTTCCTACTCAAACTTCCGTCATTAACAAGTTCGATGAGAACTTCGTAGCTACGGGCGAATTTACCATCGATGCTCCTAGCTTCGCTGAATTAGTATTACAGATTAATCAAAACGAGCCCTCAGCGGAGTTTGCTAGCCGCTACACCGCTCAAGCTTATGCCTTTTTACAATCCGCCAAAGTAGTCCGTTCTTAACCCTATGAAGCATTTAAGCCATTTCAGAAAATTAGAACCCCACCCGAAATTAACGGTAGTGGGTGCTGGTCCCGGTGATCCAGAATTGATTACGTTAAAGGCGATTAAAGCTATCGCGTCTGCGCAAGCGGTTTTATACGATGCCTTAGTGGACCCTAATTTATTATCACATTGTTCCCCTAGCTGCGAGCAGATTTATGTAGGTAAGCGAGCAGGCTCCAGCCATTCACAAGACGCGATTAATACCTTGATCGTGGAAAAAGCCTATGCCTTAGGACACGTGGTTCGATTAAAAGGCGGCGATCCGTTTGTATTCGGACGTGGCCAAGAGGAAATCGAATATGCGCGTGAGTTTGGTTTATTGACGGATTATGTACCCGGGATTTCGTCCTCTTATGCAGCAGCGGGAAGTGCAGAAATTCCGTTGACAATTCGTGGTGTGAACGAAAGCTTTTGGGTGATGACAGGGACGAAATCGGATGGATCCTTGACTTCAGACCTTACTTTAGGACTACAATCATCCGCCACCTTAGTTATCCTGATGGGGATGAATAAATTGAAAGAGATTTCGGATTTATGCCAAAGTCTAGGTAAAGGCGACATCTCCGCCGCGATCATCCAAAACGGCACGATGAAAAACCAGCGAATCGGCGTATCTTCCGCTGCTGAATTAGCCACCATGGCTTCTAAAGAAGGCTTAACTAATCCAGCAGTCATCGTTATCGGCGAGGTTGTTAGACAGGCTAAGCCAGAATTATGGAAACAAATCACGAAAATTAGCAAAGAAAATGAGCAATAGAATTAACATCTCCAGCGGTTCCACCTTCGAAGAAACCTTCGGTTACTGCCGTGCCGTAAAAAAAGGAAATCTGATAGAAATTTCAGGCACTGTAGCCTTAATAGACGGCGAAAAAGTGACCGCAGATGATTTATATGCTCAAACCTATAATATTATCGAGCGCATTTCGGCCGTTTTAGAAGAAGCTGGTTCCTCCCTAAATGACGTAGTTCGTACCCGAATTTTCACGACGGATATGTCTAAAAATGCAGACATCGCGCGCGCTCATTCGCATTTCTTTAGGGAGGTAAAACCGACGACTGGTATCTACGAAATCTCTGCTTTGATTGCTCCACAGTATAAAGTGGAAATTGAATTTACGGCTTGGGTGGGGTAGATTATCAGTAAACTGATAATGTGAGTTGATTATCAGTTTACTGATAGTGATTGGCTATCGATAACCGTAAAATTACATCGTTCAATAAAATCAAGAACGATGAAAAACCACTATAAAAAATCAGTATTCCTTATTTTAGGCCTTTTTTGCCTACTTTCTTGTACTAAAGAAAGCATTGTTGCACCAGCCACTCCTTCCGCTATTCAGGATTTAAAGGATTGGACACACGAAGTAGACCCGCTAGGTCGCGCCTCCCTTATCTCCTGGGATTTAGCCGTCCCGATTAAACTTTTCGACAGCGTTTCCGCTTATTCTGCCCCTGTCAAAAATACCTCCATCCAAGTCGGCTCCCCTGATTATATGGAATTCATCACTTTCGAGCTTGCTGGCAAACGCCACGGATGGTACAAATCTTATCGACGCCTAAATGAAACCGATATGGAAATCACCATCCAATCCATCGAAGGCAAAACATTAAGATCAGGCTTTCTGCACAAATCCAAAAACCGTATGCTGAAAGGCAAAGCTGTTTCTGAGAGAGAGAGATGAATTTATCTCCTTTGGAAATCGATATGATACATTTTTTAATAGGAATTATGCTGGGGGAAGTCACGGTAACAGCACCCCAATTAAATCAGGAAAGTAGTTGGCTTTACTTATTCGCTGCTATGTTTGATTATTACGGAAACAATGAAGACGGAGAATATAGCTTTGGAGGTGGAGGTGGTAATCAAGGTAGTTCCGATTTTAATGACTACAATTACTCAGAAATTGAATCAAAATTGAAAACTCCTTGCTTTAACGAGGTATTGGCAGAACTCAAGAACAATAATGTTTACGTAAAATTTCCGAAATAATTCAAAAAATTGACAATACGAAAAGGGGATATAAATACTCCGTAATCATTAATGAAAATACGGAAGATGGAGATAGCAAACTTAAAGGGCTCAATGCATATACAATTGGAAATGTCATAACTTTAAATACTTCAGCATTGAAAAATGCCTCCAAAGAATACATTGCTCGCCTACTTATTCATGAAGTTTTACATGTCTACATCAATAATAAGTTTTCAAGCACGGATCACCAAGAAATGTTAAACGAATATGTAGGTGAAATAGCATCCTTTTTACATACACTTTACAAGACAAATGAGAAAGACGCAAAAATTTTAGCTTTATTAGGTCTTCAAAAGGAAAAAGCCTGTTATGATAATTTATTAATAGATTTAGGAGTTAATGAATGGGATGTTTACAATATTGATCAGAAATATAAAAACCAAAATTATGGCAAACACTGCAATTAAAATACTGATTATATTTATAATCACCACTTTTAGCTTCAAGACTTTAGCTCAAGAGAATTCAATTAAACCTTTTATATATAATGGTTGTGGTGAATATGAACTCTATAACTACTTTTCAAACAACCTAAAAGATTGGGGAAAAAAGCCCAGTTTCAACTTATTTGTTTTCAAAATAAAAGGGAATGGAGAAATAACTGATTTAAAGCATTTTGGAGGAATGAAAAAAACCGAAGCTGAAAAGGTTATAAATTGTATAAAATTATCAGAAAACTGCTGGAATTTACCTTTAGACCCGAAACTTTTTAAATGGATAATCATTCCTTTTGTATCAGGAAAAGGTCAAAAAAATTCAGGTCCCAGTTTTGAAAATTCAACTTTAGAAGCATTTGCTGAGTTAAATAATTTAACTTCATATGGAATCTATCCTGGTGAATTCTATATCACTAGACTTATATTCTATATGGACCCCCGAGTAAAACTGGATTAATCGGATTTTTAAATGAAGCTAAAAGCTGGGGTAACCTAAATCTTCCCAGCTTCCCTCTTCAGCAACTCCACATCAATTGGAACTACCCCTAAGGATTCACAAACTAATCCTCCGCCTAAATTAGCGAGTTCAGCAATTTGCTTTGCCGTTCCACCAGCCGCTAGTGCGCAGGCTGCGATGGAAATAACCGTATCACCAGCTCCAGAAACATCAGCGATTTGGCGAATGTGGGCTGGAATTTGAATTTGGTCTTCATTGAAGTCCATGTAGACGCCGCGTTCGGACATGGTTACAAACAGTCCATTGAATGATTGTGAGGCCTTGAAATCGGCTACGGTTTTAGTAATATTATTAGGACTCGTTGCCGACGCATCTAAACCTAAACCTTCCTTTAATTCGTGTAAATTGGGTTTGAACAAAGTGGCACCGGTATAGGCGAAGAAGTTCTTTTTCTTGGGATCGACCACTGTGGGGATTTGATGAGCAGATGCTAAGGAGATTATTTCTTGAATCAATCCGGCACCTAAAACACCTTTGTCATAATCTTCAAAAAGGATCACATCCACTTCTGGCAACCACGCTTTTACTTGCGCTAATAAAGCTGAAGACGAGGCAGATGAAATGGGTGCTTCTGTTTCTGAATCAACGCGAATCAATTGTTGAGATCCAGCAATCACGCGTTCCTTAACTGTCGTAGGACGGTCTTTTTCAATAATAATTCCAGCTGTAGCTAAACCCGCTTCTTGTAAAATTCCTTGTAAAATTATACCTGTAGAGTCATCTCCGATAACCGAGCAAACATAAGGTTTAGCGCCTAAGCTGGCGATATTCAACACCACGTTTCCGGCACCCCCTAAACGAGATTCACGTTTGACTACATTCACAACAGGAACGGGAGCCTCAGGTGAAATGCGATTCACCTTTCCCCAAGTGTAGGCATCCACCATTAAATCACCTATCACGAGAACGCGCAGGCTAGAAAATTTCTCAATCAGGCTTGATAATTGATTCATATTTATCCTCCTATAGTCGTCATCGATTCTGTAATGACTCCTTTCCTTTTATTTTCTGCTTCAAAACCGTCTAAAGGACGTTTGTTGAATAAAGTTAACAGTTGTTTTTTCACCTCCTCATCACTCACTCCTCCGCGAAGATACGCCTTCAAATCAAAAACCCCATCATCATAGAGACAAGTCTTCACTTGACCTTTGGCCGTTAATCGAATCCGATTACAGGTCCCACAGAAGGTTCTACTGAAGGCTGCGATCACTCCTACATTCCCTTTAAATCCCGGAATATCATACGTGTGAGCCGTTTCTCCATATAAAAATGGTCTGGCTAGTAATCCTGGGAAGGCTGATTTAATGCGATCCAAAATCCGAATGTGGTCCCAAAACAAGGTCTCCTCCACCAGCCCAGACCCGTTAAATGGCATCTCCTCGATAAAACGAACCGACACGGGATGCTCGCGAGCGAACTCGGTCAGCGCGATAATATCCTCCTCATTCTTGCCCTGCATCACCACGGCGTTAATTTTTACTTGGAAGCCCGCTTGAATTAAGCGGATGAGATTGTCGTATACTTTTTGGAAATCATCTCTTCGCGTAATTTGCTTAAAACGATCCCGATCGAGCGAATCTAGACTTAAATTGATGTGACGAACGCCTAGCTTCTGTAAGGATTCTATGTAATCTCCTAAGAACACTCCATTCGTTGTTAAACAAATTTCCAAGTCCTTTAAACCGGCTAAATCCGTCAAGAAATCAAGCAATCCATTGCGAACAAAAGGCTCTCCACCGGTGATGCGCACCTTCTTGATACCCATCTCATGCATGATCCGAGTCAAGCGAAACATCTCCTCCCAACTCAACAACTCCCGCTCTGGCATATAATTAATCCCCTCCGCCGGCATGCAATAGGTGCAGCGCAGATTGCAACGATCGGTCACCGCGAGTCGTAAATAACTCAATTCGCGGCCGTGATTATCAAAAAGCTGAGGATTATCCAATATATTTGCTCAATTATTCAAAGGTACAAAAAACGATGTCAACCTACCACATTCTTCTCTTTGGGATT
>JBEBDF010000036.1:0-19498 GCA_041157105.1 Bacteroidota bacterium
GAACTGATGGAGGAGGATGGCTTTTTGGATTTGGCCAAAGCCGGAATCTTAACCTCCCTAGGCACCTCCGGTTATTATAAAACAACGAAAATAGACAACTTACCCTATGCAAAAGTTAAGTAATCTGATAGACGAATTAGCGTCCTATATTCCACAGCATGAGGCTAAAAATGAAGCCGTTTCGGTTTCTAGTGTGGGCTGGCAAATTGAACATAGTTTATTGGTGATTTCTTCGGTGATTGAAGGGGTGAAGAAATCGGATCCTTCTTCTTACAAGTGGAGTTTTAAGCCATGGAAGTATTTGATTTTTTGGACAGGAAAAATTCCAAGAGGGAAGTCCAAAGCGCCTAAATTTGTAATTCCTGACGCTTTTACGGCTGAATCCCTTCAAGGACACATTGAGAATTGTCGAGTTAAAATAGCGGAATTAGACGCCTTAAGTGCGGGTCATTATTTTAGACACCCGTATTTTGGTGATACAAAAAAGAAGGATGTCATCCCATTTTTAGAGTTGCATACAGATCACCACTTGAAAATTATTAAAGATATTTTAAAGTAGTCCAGCGCTCTTCCCAGCAATAAACCCAGTCGTCCACGCGGATTGGAAATTAAATCCACCGGTGATACCATCGATGTCCATGACCTCGCCTGCGAAGAAAAGTCCTGGGCATTTTTTGCTCTGCATTGTTTGGAAATTGATATCTTGTAAGTCTACTCCGCCAGCAGTTACAAACTCCTCTTTGAAAGTCGTTTTCCCCTGCACCACATAGCGGTCATTGATCAAGGTATTGATCAGTTTATTTAGTGCTTTTCCCCCTAATTCATTCCAGCGGAGGCTGCTCTTAATTTCGTTTTTTTCCAGTAGATAGGCCCAAAGTCGACTCGGCATCGCGAACGGATTCAAATTCACGATCATTTTAGCACCGTGATCTTTGATGACTTGTGCGATTTGCGTTCTTAAATTGTCTTCTTTCGTTTCATCTAACCAATTGACTAGGATGGCACATCGGTATTCTTTTTCGGCCAAAATTCGGGCTCCCCAGGCAGATAGTTGTAAAATCGCAGGTCCGCTCATTCCCCAGTGGGTGACTAAAAGAGGTCCTTGTCCTACTAGTTTTTGGCCTTCTATTCTAACCCTTGCTTTTTCTACCACAATCCCCATTAGGTCGCGAATAGGTTCAGCGGGCATATTAAAGGTGAATAAGGAGGGAACAGGAGGAATAATGCTGTGTCCTACGTCTTCTAACCACTGCAATCCGGACATTTTAGGTTGTCCACCCGTTGTCACAATCACACGATCTGCGTCATATTCCGTATCCCGGCAATGGATGCGAAAACCTTTCGCCGTGGGCTTTATTTCGTCTACTGATTGGCTGCTATGCAGATTGATGTGCAAACGCCGAGCTTCGGACATAAAACAGTCGATGATGGTTTGGGAATCATTCGAAAGCGGGAATATGCAATTATCGGGATAGGTTTTCAAGGCAACACCTCTAGTCTCGAGCCATTCAACCATAGAGGAGGCATTAAAGACCTCGAAGGCCTTCCGTAGAAACTTCTCCCCACGGGGATAGCTTTCGGACAACACACGGGAATTAAAGGTCGCATTAGTGACATTGCAACGGCCACCACCCGAAATTTTCACCTTACCTAAAAACTTGGATGTTTTTTCTAAGATGGTTACTTCGACATTTGGGTTATGCTCTTTCGCTGCAATTGCTGCAAAAAAACCAGCCGCTCCACCACCTATGACGATTATTTTCATTGGATAAAATCTTCCCGTAAGGGATTAAAAGAATCTACTAAAACACCCTCTTCTAATGCAATTACTCCATGATCAATGGAAGGAGGGATGAAGAATACGTCGCCCTGTTTCAAGATCTTCTTTTCGCCGGCGATGTTCACCTCGAATACGCCACTTTCTACATAGGAACCTTGGGTATGAATGTGTTGGTGAATGGCTCCAATACCTCCTTTTTTGAAGTGCACTTTCACAATCATCAAGCCTTCATTAAAGGCCATGATTTTGCGTTTGCAATTCTCGTCTAGGATTTCCCATTCGATGTCAGCGTCTTTGATCCAGTGCGTACTACTCATGTACAAAAATAAGACAATTTGCCGAATGCATAATTTTTTCTATTATTGTCAGAATATAAACCTCCAAACTATGAAAAATCAATTTATTAAAGCCTTCATTTACAGCTTTTTATGCATCGCATTTTTTCAAGTTTCCGCACAAGGCCCTAAGGTATTAGTCGTGACCGCTCACCCGGATGACGAAACGGGTTTCTCAGTTACTGTATTTAAAATCACTCATGAGTTAAAAGGGACCGTGGATATGGCGGTGATGACAGATGGAGGTGGTGGATTTGCAGATTCACAATTAGGGGCCATGTATTATGGTTTAAATCTGACGGATTCGGTCACAGCTCGAAATCATTTACCTTTGATTCGTAAACAAGAGATTCTAGATGCCGCTAAAATCATGGGTATGCGGAATATCTATTTCATGGAACAGCCAGATGACTGGTATACGACGGACCCAATCCCCTATATTTCCGGTAAAAACTGGAATATACCGCATGTAGAAAGCAGAATGGATAATTTATTAAAAGACCAAAACTATGATTTTGTGATCACCATGTTGCCTCATGCGGGTCAACACGGTCATCATAAAACAGCGGTATTAATGGGTCTAAGAGCGGTGCAACGTTTCAAAGGGACAAAGAAGCCCATTATCATCGCCGGAAGCCCTTTAAGCTTGAATTCAAAACCGCTTGACTTTACCGAATTAGCGGGCTTCCCAGAAACTAAAATCAAACCAGGCGCACCTTCATTTACCTTGAATCGTGCCTTTCGATTTAGGGAAAATGATAAGTTGAGTTATAAAATTGTAGCGGATTGGGTTATCTCAGTATATAAATCCCAAGGAGCCATTCAAGAGAATGCGATTCATAAAACGGATCTGGAACATTACCGTTATTTCGACATAAATGATGCCTCGGGCATTAATAAGGTAGAAAAACTGTTTAAAGATTTAGCCAAATCAGGTTTTCCAGCTCCGTAATAAAAAGGAATAAAAAAAGCCGGGTCACAATGCCCGGCTTTCTATTTTTAATCTGCCAATGTCTGGTAAACCATTTGGCGTAAACTATTGTGGTAATCCCAGGTGAAATTGCTTTCCTGAGTCATAAATAACGCAATCAATTTTTCCTGAGGGTCGATAAAGAAGTGAGTATTATTCGCTCCTCCCCAATAAAACAAGCCTTTAGAAGCTGGAGTTTTGGTCGCAGGACCATCTGTTACCACCGCGAATCCAAGTCCCCATTGTGTTCCTGGTGTTTTGAATAAATCTCCGGTATGATTTGAGGTCATTAATTCAACTGTCTTGCGGCTTAAATATTGCTTGCCTTTGTAGGTTCCGCCGGCTAGCATCATTTTGCAAAAAGTCGCATAATCTGCAGCCGTAGAGAACAGACCATTTACCCCACTCCATACTGTCACATTCTCAAATGGAGGCTGATTCGCAGCCACTGAAATGGTGCCATTCTTGCCTTTCGTATGCAATGCCACGATCTTAGACTGTTCCTCTTTAGGTACATTATAACCCGTATGTTTCATCTCTAAAGGCTCAAATAATCTGGACTTTAAAAACTCATTCACACTCATTCCTGAGAACTTTTCGATCAATACACATAACACATCTGGGCCCGCGCTATAGTTCCATTCCGTACCTGGTTGCGCTAAAAGAGGGTATTTGGTCATGTTAGCAACACGTTCTTGAATCGTTTTGATGCCGGGTTTAAAATAACCATTTCGGAACCTGATTTGAACAGGATTTTGTTCTAAACCATGCATTAATCCACCACTGTGACTTAGTAATTGGGTCATGGTGATTTGCGATTTTAACGTATCCGTAGGAGCATCTGGACCGTCATTCACGCTTCTAACTACGCGTAAATTTTTGAATTCAGGTAAGTATTTTGAAACTGGATCACTTAACTTAAAGTACCCTTCTTCGTACAACATCATGAAAGCGGTCGAAATAATGGGCTTCGTCATAGACTGGATATAGAATAGATCATCCATGGTCATGGGTGTTTTTGTGGCTACGTTTTTATAGCCCAAAGCTCCCTGATGAACTACCTGTCCATTGTGAATAATCATCGTCACGGCCCCCGGAATGTTTCCTTTATCCATTTCGCTTTGAACGAATTTTTCTAATCGTTTAACACGATCGACATTGATGCCCGCGACGATTTTGGGCGCTTGAGCACTGATTTCACCTACGAATAGGAGGCTGAAGAGTAGTAGAAGATGCTTTGTGAATCTCATAACTTAACTTTTATTTTCCTTTTTTCTGTGCTGCTAACCATTCCATGATGGTAACCGGCTTGCCATTTACGCGTACGGCAGAACCATCAAGATCTGTTCTTGGAAGGTTTTCATGGAGATAAACCCAAGACCAGTGGCCGTTGTATTCGAATCCTTTACCTCCGTATAAATTCGTGATGTCGTTCACTCGATCATAATAGGTAAAATGTACATTTTTTGCACCAGCTTTCCGCAGACGGTCAAATACAGGTACAACAGTTATGTCAGGGATGGTTGTTCTGTCATCTTTAGAGTGAACAAACCAAATAGGCACATTTTTAATCTTTTGAATATCGCTGTCTGGGATGTATTCTGATTTATAGGCCAAAGCACTGATGTATCCTGCCGCGAAATAGTCTGGATATAAGAAGATCAATTTTAAGGCCATATAGCCACCATTCGAGCAGCCTCCCACATAAATGCGACTAGGGTCGATGCCTGGATTTGCTTTAACATAGTCCTTAATTAAGGCCATCAAACCTTCGTTATAGATGTCATTGTCTTTCCCTTGCGTTCCTACCCCCTGCGTATTGTGCATCCAAGCACCTGGGCATTGCGGAGATAGGACATAAGCACCTTCGAAAATAGATTGGATACTTTCACCCGCATAGTTCGCTGCTTTGTTTCCCAAAAGAGGAACCGTAGGATCCGTTCCTCCTTCACCACCGCCATGTAACCAGATAAGTAAAGGAGCTTTATCTTTCTTCACTTTGGGAGTAAAGGTCGCGTATGACATCGTTAATTTTTCACTGTAGGTATATTTACCACTTAAGTCAAATTGATCAATCAAGGGCATAATTTTACCCGTTGACGTATCCCATACATTTCCCGTTTTTGAATGTACAATGGTTAAGGAATAATCTACCCAAACATTCCCTTTACTTCTTTGGTATTGAAAAGGGGAGCTAATAGCCAATTGAGGTCCTACCGATAAAACGAGAGTAATGTTTTTGCCAGTTTTCACACGTGCACCGCTTTCATCCGAAACATAAGCTGTAACGATTTCACGTTTATTATCTTGGTCTGCAATGAGTCCAGTGCTAGATTTTCGGCTAGCGAATACGGTGTAATCAGCGGCATTTACTTTAGAAGTAGTGTCGTTCAAGGCTAATATAACTTTGTTAACACCTGCACCCCAGTCGAAGCCTTCTACGACAATTTTATAGGTGCCTGTGGGTTTTGCTGCTGCACTAAAAGTAAGCAGCGAGAGAAAGAAGAGTATTTTTTTCATGGATGATAGGTTTAATTATTTATCAACAAATAAACGTAAAAAATCCTAAAAAACTATCCCGTATTTTGAATCAAAGTCACTAGTCATTATTAAAGATTCAGGAACTTGGATACATTCAATTCGAATGGATTGGGAACTTAAATTTTGGCCATAAAAAAAGGGGATGATCGATGACCATCCCCTTCCTTTTGGAAATAAATATTATTTCGCTTCTGCAGCCGAAGCTCCTTTTGCGATAGAGTAAACAACTAAACCGAAACCGATTTTGTTCACTGCATCCGCAATGTTGTAAGCTAAGTCAATGTTTCCAGCGAAACCTGATAACAAGTTACCTGGTAACATCATGTAGCCGATTGGATAGATTGCCCAACCTACTAATGTGAACCAACGCATAACTTTGAAACCTGATTGTACCTCAGCGTTTGTAGACGCAGCAGCTAATTTAGAAGCCTCACCCATGTAGATTTCATAGATGATAAGCGCCCATCCTAATGTAGAAATGATTCCCCACATTACGTTTTGCTCTGGAACTACTGCCTCTCCGATATATCCTGCTACTAACATAACAACAGAACCGAAGATTAAACGAGTTAACATACCTGTCTTAGCGCCAGCTGGCTTCAAGATCAAGAAGTACTCGATACACATTAATGGAACAGTTAATGTCCAGTCAATGTAACGGAATTGTGTTGGAGACTCATGTGTCTCTAACCATACGCCGCGCATGTAGAAATAATGCACTGCCGCGATAAATGTAATTAAAGCAGAAATCAATAAAGATGTTTTCCACTTGTCGTTTACTGTTCCTCTTTCTACGATGAAAAAGATTGAAGCAGCAAGCATTGACATGTACCCCGTAAAGAAGGTAAAGCCGATGTAATCTCCAGCAGCTAGGCTACCGTCCAATAGAATGTTTAATGTTTCCATAAATGTTAAAGGTTAATGTTTTAAAATAAATGATACTGTTTAAACTGATGATGTCGGCAATTGTTTCAAAGATTGTAAAAAAAATTTAAAAAAAAATAAAAAATGTGCAAAATCTTCAATTTGGGCGTTTTATTAATTTATGCATAAGTAAAAAATGTGGCAGCGTTAACAGGGAAAGAAAAATAAAAACGGGATAAATTTCTAAGTGTTTGGAAATCAAATTTATATAAATAATTCCCAGCAAAAGTGCACCTAATGAAAATGGAATAAGTTTTTTATATAATTCCAAGGTTTTCATTTCTAAGTGACTTCTCATGCCTTCGAAACTAGTGATGGCATGGCAGCAAGAAAAATAGCAGATAAATGCCGGAATAAGCGGCAGAAAAAACCCTATTACTAGAGCAAAAAAAGTATTCAAAAAGGGATGAAAATTTTTCTTTTGGAACCCAAAACTCATAAACAATAGACTAAAAAGAAGCGAAAAAGGCGGCATATTCTTGGGTAAATTTACCTGCATCGCTGTTGTAATTTCTGAAACTTCCGACCAATGACTAAAGAGAATTAAGGATAAAATTCCAGAGCCTAAGCAAATCGTTTTAACTACGTTTATCCAGGTATGTGTAGGATCGACCGGGTGAATATCCTCCATATCTCCGAAATGAAATACACTTATAGCAATGAAAATTATGAATCCCACCATCGGTGTAATGAACCAAAGGGCTGCATAGGCCAACATGATTCCCAAGTAGTAAACTATAAAAGGCTTTATATGAAAGGTGAGATTTTCTCTTTTAGCGATTTTTTGGGCAATTAAGTGATCGCCTGCTCCATGAGGAATGCCCATGATTAGTAATAAAAAACCACATATATAGAGATCAATCTTGTTAGACCAAGGTCCAATCAGCTTGTAGGAAAGTACATAAAGTAGCGTAAAGATGGCTCCAAAGTAGTTTTTCATTTCAATAAATGAGTAATGAAAAGTGGGACATCTAATTTTGAAAGCAAAAGTATATCTTCTTTCAAGGAGCTTTTGTCATCTAAAAAACGAAGAATACGGTGGGTAGGAACTCGGCTAAATAATCGATCCATGACCTGTGGAATCTTAGCCATGTCATTGTTCATGATTTTTAACAGCATCTTATCATAAAACCGAAATCTGCTAGGTGTTACTTTCAAGCGGTTTTGTGCCCTAAATTTTGCATCCTCTTGCATCCGAGTGAAGGCATAACCTGTAGATGCTTTCATGTTACCACCAGCGGCACCGATAGTATAAATGGCCCCTTCTTTCTTCTGAACATGAACTCCCATGGGTATAGTGCCCATTTCATCCGATAGAATTTTAAATTTTTTACTCCTAAAGTGTATATCAACGTATTGCTTCCAAATACGCTCATAGGCTTGTTTATCGTAATCTAGTTTTGTAAAAACAGTGGTTTCAATTAGCGCCTTGGTTCTGCTAAAAGGTAAAATGTAGTGGAAAACTGACATTTCTGAAGTAGAAACAGGCAAACTGAAATCCATCAAAGTCATGGCCGAGTCATCTAAAATAGGTTCATCGAACTCAATGAATTTACCACTAAAGTGCTGGTAGATGAGGGAGGGGTCCTCGGATTTTATAGGTCTAGAATCGGCGACTCGTTTTGAGAAAAAAGTAGAGCCATCTTGACAGAGGACTATTTGCACATCATCTTTTTCTTGTACTTCTTGAACCCATTTTTTCACTAAAGTAATATTCGGATTAGCTGGGATAAATTCCTCGAAAAAATAGGCAAAAAATCGATCGGAAGAAATATAATTGTATTCTAGTGGATGGATGGTTGAGTTTAGTATCTCCCCATGGCTAGTTCGGTAGGTCATCATTTTCCAAGACTTTTCGACTAGAAACGAAAAGCATGCTCTTTTTTCATCTTCCCAAAAGCACCAGCTTTTTTGTGAACGATCTCCTGAATCTAGGAGTAAAATTTTCTTTTCTCGCAATGGATCCGCTTGAATCATTTCATATAAAAGCTGCAATCCGGACGCGCCTGCACCTATAATCGTTAAATCAAAAACCACTGCAGACATTAAATATAATTTTTAAAATAAAAAATTGTACTAAGTAAACCACAATCTAGTTATTTTGTTTGACTTATTTAAATCGTGCGGCATCGATCACCAGACAAAGCCCTGCATTGAAAACGATGAGAGCTCCTGTTCCATAAAAGAACCAGTCTCCACCTTGCATTTTTGCGACGCCAGCGTCGATAGCTAGCGAAAGTCCACTTCCAGTAAGTATAAGGCCTGAGGTGGCTTGAAGTATCCAGCGAGTTTTATTTTTCATTGCGTCTGTTTTTTGTTCAAATTAGGTAAATTGTCTCTTAAATTCTAAACCATTGAATATGAAAAAGTTATCGCTATTCACGTTTTTACTACTATCAAATGCAATTTTTGCCCAAAAACCCTTCAGCAAAGTCTTAAAAGATACGCCAGGGGTGGTATCTTTTACTTTTCGAAATGACTTCAGTAAGGATGTTGCTGGGACCTTAGATTATATTAAGGAGATGGGTATTCGAAATATCGAGTTTTCTAATTTGTTCGGGAAAACTGCGGTGGAGATGCGAGCATTGTTAGATGCGAGAGGTATGGTCTGCACTAGTTATGGCGTATATTATGATGCTTTGACGAATAAAACGGATAAGGTGATTGAAGATGCGAAGACACTAGGTGCAGAATTTGTGCGGGTGGGAATGATTCCTCATAAAGGAGAATTTACCGTTCAGCAAGCAGATGCAGCCGTGAAAGATTTTAATCGAGTGGGTAAATTGTTGAAAGAAAATGGTCTCGAATTTTGTTACCACAACCACGGATATGATTTTACGCCCTACGAGAAGTCCACTTTGTATGATTATTTAATCCAAAATACGAATCCAGACTATGTGTCCTTCGAGTTAGATATTCTGTGGGTGCATCAATTTGGGCAGGATCCGATGGCTTATTTAAAGAAATACCCTTCCCGATTCAAGCTCATGCACGTAAAAGACTTAAAAAAGGGAGTTCCCGTTGGGCTGGATGTGAAGACCTCGTCTGAAAACGATGTGCCGCTAGGTTCAGGCCAAATAAACGTTCAAGCCATCTTAAAACAAGCGCGTAAATCTCCCATCAAGTACTATTATTTAGAAGATGAAAATTCGAATTCAAGAACTCAAGTTCCGCTTAGTTTAGCGTTTGTAAAGAGTTTATAAGGGTTGTGTAAGCTATTTTTTTAGCATAATTATCATCGAACAAAAGCGGGTATTCTTTTGGTCTTTTGAAATAACCACGTAGCCAGGAATCTTTGTCCGAAATATTCCAAAAAGTAATGCCATATTGCTGTGCAGCAGGAATCTTCATATAGGACTTGAAGACGAAGTTAAATTGTTCTGCTTGCGCTGAGGCCATTTTTTCCTCATAGATAAAGTCCGGATTGTTCTTCGGATTTACCGCAATATCGAGTTCTGAAAGGTGGATTTTCAAGCCTGTGGCTACGGATTTATCCAGCACCTCTTGCAGTTCATTTCGCTTAGAATCTACATTGATGTGCATTTGTAATCCTAAACCATGGATAGGAATGCCACGACGCTTTAAATCCGCGACTAGGTCGAGGATGGCCTGCATTTTTTTTGGTTTTCCGTCTTGTCCATAATCATTGTAAAAGAGTATAGCGCTAGGATCCGATTCGTGTGCCCATTGAAAGCTTTTGGCAATATAATCCGGGATATGATCTGCCCATAAAGAGGGACGCAAACTTCCATCATCCAAGAATGACTCATTTACCACATCCCATCCAGCTATTTTACCTTTATAATGACTCACCACAGTTTGAATATGATTTTTTAG
Organism: Bacteroidota bacterium; assembly: GCA_041157105.1. Classification (GTDB taxonomy): domain Bacteria; phylum Bacteroidota; class Bacteroidia; order Cytophagales; family Spirosomataceae; genus Aquirufa. Next base: position 10,388 of record JBEBDF010000036.1, read on the forward strand.
CATAGCTTCCCAGGCTTTTTGATCCCCTTGAAAGTCCTTCATCCATTGCGGTACTTGATTATGCCAAACCAAGGTATGCCCATGCATTCTTTTGCCTGAAGCTGTGGCGAAATTCACAATCTCATCACCTTTAGAGAAATCATAACGGTCTGCTGCCGGATGAATTAGCATCATTTTCATGTGATTTTCTGCAGTTAGGCTCGTCCATTCGGTTGTAGCTATGTTTCGGTAGGCTTCATTCTCGTTCAGTAAACGAGGATTCACGGAAGAACCCAAGGGGAATTTTACGGCATCTTTTAGATGGGGCTTTTGTGCTGATAAGCAATAGGAAAGACCTAGTAATAAGGCAATTAATTTCATAGTATTTAAGTTTATTTTATTCCCCATTTACCTTCTTAATGAACGAAATAACCCCATTCATGTAGGTTTTCTGATCATCCCACATGGCCAAGTGACTGCCGTTAGGGCAATAAAGGTAGGAACCATTTTGGACCATTTTACTTTGTTCTTCCATCGCCTTCGGGTCCATTGTGTCGTATTTTGCCCCCACCATTAGCGTAGGAACATAGATTTCTTTTAAGCGATTTTTAATATCCCAGTTAGCTAATAATCCACTAATTCCAAACTCACTAGGTCCCTGCATTCGAACATAAACTGCACTATTTCCATGCTTAAAGGTTCGATTCAAGGCATCAGGCCACTCTTTTAAACGGCAAATATGTTCGTGGTAGAAATTAGGAATCAATAGTTCCATATAGCGCGGATTATTGAAATCCTTTTTAGCCTCGATGGCTCTTATTTCTGCTAATATCTTGGGATCCATTTGTTTAGCCAAAACCTCCTCTGCATATTTACCATAATCTGGAGCACTCGCCACCATATTAGAGACCACTAATCCTTTGATATTCTTTTGGTATTTCAGTGCATATTCCATTCCTAAAATACCTCCCCATGAATTTCCAACAACGTAAAAATTAGTGGAATCTGCACCTATCGCCTTGCGAACTTGCTCTACCTCTTCCACAAATCGTTCTGTTTTCCATAAGGTAGAATCCGTCGGTTGATCACTGTAATAGGAGCCTAGCTGGTCGTATTCGTAGAATTCGAAGCCCTCTCTTTGGAAGAATGTCTCAAAACATTCCATGTACTCGTGTGTCATTGCAGGACCGCCATGTAATAAAAGAATTTTGATTTTAGGATTAGTCCCAAAACGTTTCGTCCACACCTTAAACGTCCCAGAAGGCGTCTGAATGGGGATCATTTTCACTCCACCTGCTTCAATGCTGTCAGTGGAGGTGAAGTAGTTAGATACCGTATCTGTGTTTTTCGTGCAGGAGGATAGGGTGAGAATGGATAGGGCAATGAGTAGGAGTTTGTTCATCGTTTTTTTGTTTAAACTTAGTGTTTTTCCAGGAAAAATGAACTTACTTTTTGTTTTGGAATTGGAAAGGTGAACAAATAGCCCTTGATTTTTAGAAATATTTTCTACGAATCTGACGCATTACTTCGCGAGATTTTTTTTGATACGATTGATAATAATTGCTTTCAGTAACACTGTATAAAAAATCTTGTGCTCTTAATTTATTCGCAATTTCGTAATTAAATTCTTTTTCGCCGAGTTTGAAAAAGAAGGGTTTTTTTGCTAGTTTATATGGGTTACTGGTGATTAATTTAAGCGTTTCTGCTCTGGAAAAGCCTAAGCGGTGTTGATCCATGTAAGCTAACTCTACGTGACCAGTAATCCAAGGTTGTATATTAGAATAGAAATATTCTTTTTCACGATCCTGCCGAAATTCAATTTTTTTCAATTCCATTTTCAATGCAGATATGGATTGAATTAGGGAATCATTTTTGAAATATCGTAGTGAGCCTGAACTGATGATTTGATCGATATTTGCATTCCTGAATTCTGGATGGCGCCACACAAATACACCATTAATGAAATGGTAATAAAGTAATGAATCTGTTGTCGTTATTCCTCTCGATTCGATGATGTTGATGGCTTCATTGATGGATTTTCGCTCATTCGTTCTCAAAACCATAAATCGTCCAAAATCAGTTGAATCCGCTTCTAAATCTTTTAATAGGGCTATAGCTAACTCTTTCTCGCGTAATCCTTCGATGTAATGTTCACGCTGGTTTTCTACAATGAAGCCTAGGGTAAGCGCGACAAAAATGACGATAAATTCACTTAAGTAATCTTTTATCGTTTTAGGAGGATGGTGAGGATGATGGACTTCCATAAGTAGGTATATAAAAAAAGTTGGCCCATTGTAATGGGCCAACTTGCTGATTAATTAGTTTATTTAGAACTTAAATCATTCTGAACCGTCATGTACATAATGTCATTTTCTACAACGAATGCACGCATGATGGCCATGTCTTTTTCGTAAGTTCCTTTTCCATAAACCTCATCAAATATTTCTTTTAATTTAGAGGCTTCGTCTAATTCTTTCCAGCCTGAAGGGAGGCGACGGGAGAAAATAAGTCGATTAGCTCCTGAGGTAGTATAAGTTGCAATTTTGAAACCTAATTTATCCCATACCTTTGGAAGGCGCTTGATCACATCCCAAAACTCTTGAGAAGGTGCATATTTTATCGTCAGTACGTTGAAACGAAATTTATCCGTTGATTCTTTCATTGCGCTGTTGCTATATTCTGCTCTGTAGCTAATAATATCGCCAGCTGTTATGCCTTCGAGGTGGGGTGACACCTTTAAGTAAAAATCACTCGCTGCCTCAGAACTAGCGGTAGGGCCATTTAGGGCATCCCGTTCCGCCCAAGAGAGGCCAAAATTGTAGGTGGCCATTACTTCATTGTGGTGGCTTCCTCCTGTGACGTTACTGATCGTCCAAGCGGAGGGATCGCCCGCTTTTCTGAATTTAGCGGTATGGTTTTTTAGGGCTTCATTGAATGCTGATCTGTGGCCTGTTTTTACTTTATAAAATTGAATGTTAGCCGTTTTTGCTTGTCCGTAGATGTTCGAAACAAATAAGGACAGGGTAAGAAGTAAAAGGATTTTTTTCATTGTATATGTTATTTTGATTAGAATGGAAAATTAGGCTAATCAAAGCTGCAGACTAGATTTTTTGTCCTTGTATTTGTCCATTTTTAGCTATTTTTTGTCTAAATTTCTGTATCTCATTTACTGAAAAGCATTTATGTTTGAATTTGTGCCCTATTTATCGTTTCTGACTAGTGGAGTGGGAATACTTTTTATGGGGTTTCTTTTGTTACGGTTTTATCGGCAGCCTAAGGTTTATGGTTTACTCTACGTCATTTTTGCACTCGTCTTTTTAGAGTTTTATATTTATGCGTTGACCTCTAAGCACATTTACCAAATGCTTTTCTTGTTAAGGACTCCTAATATAGTTCGAGCTTTTTTGCCTGTTGTTTTGTTTTTATATGTGCGATCTATGGTGCATCCGAAGAAAAAAATCGCAGGGTTTCAGTGGCTTCATTTCGTTTATCCGCTAGTGATTTTACTCGGATTACTTCCTGATTTGCTTTTGTCTTCTGCTGAAAAGACGGAGATTTTAAATCATTATTACCAAAAAAATAATTATTTCATTAATACCCCATCTGGATGGATTCCAGCAGGATTTGTTCAGCCAGTATCTATCTTAGTCGGTGTAGTTTACGGTGTGTTAACACTATGGACGATTGCACAAGCGAAGAAAAAATATGGTTCTGACTACGTAATTATTAATCAGCAATCTTTGGTTTGGTTGAATTTATTGAGCGGAACAGTGATGCTTTATTTTTCACTTCAATTGTACCAATACCTAAATTTATTCGTTAATAATAGCTTTGATCCTCCCTCACAAATTATCAAGTGTGTCATCGGAATTTTTTTGTTTTCGTATTTTATTAGTACGCCCAACGTGCAGGAAAATATGGATGGGTGTATTTTGCCAAAAGAAAAAGGAACGCCATCTGTTGAAGAAATTCTGCCTACTTTAATTGATGATACTCTAGAGGCTAAGTCATTGTCCATATATTTGAATGAATCGCAGTGCTTTTTACAGGGGGATTTAGATTTATCGGCTTTGGCAAAAAGTCTAGAAATGAGTTCGGTTAAACTATCTAAACTAATTAAACAAGCCTATGGGATGTCTTTTGCCGAAATAATTAACCGTTTTCGCATTCATCATTTTCTTTCGCAGCGAGAATCTTTTACCCAGTATACTTTAGAAACATATATCTACCAAAGTGGCTTCGCGAATCGTTCCACTTTTTACGTGGCTTTTAAAAAGTATGTGGGAGTAAATCCCAGTTTTTATTTGAAGGAAATCAAGCAATAATTTTATTCATAATCATTTATTAAAATGAAAACGTATTTAATTGACTAGATTTGCATCCTTGAAGCCTATATTGGTGAGTATTTAGTAGCATATCATGCCTAAAAATGTAAAAATTTCCGTGTTAATGGCGGTCTATAATACGGAATTTTCTTTGACAAAAAGGGCCATTGATTCTGTTCTACAGCAAGATTTTCAAGATTTTGAGCTCATCATCATTGATGATGGCAGCAAGGGAAATGACCGCAAAGAGTTATTAGCTTACGTCGAAAAATACGAGGATAAAATTGTCTACATTCGCCACAGTAATCGAGGACAAGCAGAATCCATAAACCGGGGTGTGTTGATCAGTGCGGGTGAATTCATCACTATTTTAGATAGCGATGATGAATACAAAGTCCATCATTTAAGTTCTTGTTTACAGGAGATGGAGCATGTCGATTTGATTTGTTCTACCGCAGAAACGGTCGTGGATTCAGTCGAAGATTATTTTGTTCCTGATAAAAATGATTTGAGCAAGCCGATACATCTGGATGATGCAATTCTTTTTGGGACTTTGTTTGGACACCAAAAAGTATTTAAGAGTATCGATTTCAAAGGCGGTTTCTCCGCTGATTCGGCCTTTTTTGAAAGAGCGGAAACGCTTTTCAAGACGAAAAAGGTCTTTAAAAGATCCTATATCTATTACAGAAATAATCCGAACAGTACCTGCGCCGTTCTGAAGAAGCAATTAGCTTTAAACGAAAATTAATGGAGCTCGTACTAGCTTGTCACATCACCGGTATTTATGATGTAAATCGAAGCACGACCTTGCCAGATGATTCCTATGAATTAGTTCAGGCATGGGCGGAATCTATTGCTCAGGAAAAGCTGAAAGGGGTAATCTTTCACAATAACTTTTCTGAAGAAACCTGTGCGCATTACGAGAATGAGCATATTTCATTCGTCCTCATTGACTATAATTCCACTTTTAATCCGAACGTTTTCCGGTATTTTGTCTACCGAAATTTTTTAGCAAAATGCACAGAGCCCATTAAAGGTGTATTTGTGACGGATGTGTCGGATGTAACTTTGGCCCAAAACCCCTTCACACATCCTCTTTATACCGGAAACCCTACTTCACTTTTCTGCGGTGATGAACCTAATCTGTTGCGCAACGATTGGATGATTGCACATGGGGAACATCTACGTTCGCAGATTCAAGATTATGCTGATTATGAGGAGCGTTTTGCTTCGGAAACCTTATTGAATTGTGGAGTTTTTGGCGGGCATTATCCGCGCTTTATGGATTTCTTGCAGCAATTATGCGACCTGCACGAAACATTTAATCACAGTAATCATACGGCCTACACGGGTGACATGGGCGCTTTTAATTACCTAGCGAGAACTCGATTTAACGAGAATCTGCTTCATGGATTTCCTGTGAATACGGAATTTAAGGCCTACGAAAACAATCGTACCGATTGCTGGTTTAGACATAAGTAAAGTGTTTCTAAGTCTTTAATTGTCTGATTTTCATTATATTATATTTTTTCTTCCTTTAAAGTTGTGAACAGACTCTAATTTCTCGTACTTACACCCATCAAAATAAAAATCCAAAATCATGTTTAAAAATTTCAAAGCGTCAGAAATACTGATTGTAGTAATTGTTATTGTTGTTATTGCGGTGAGTGAATATAATTACTTAGTCGTTGGAGATAAGGAGAAGGCTATTTTTATTGGACTTTGGCCACCTACTATTCTTGGTTTATTGAATTTCATCAACTCTAAATTAAAGAAATAATGGATTTAGATATCATCTTATTGAGTAGCATTATTGCTACTTTATTTATTGTCTTTATGATTGCTGTTTATCGAGAGTTTTCCGTGATGGAAAATAACGAATATACTTTTCAGAAAGAGTCCGGTCCTAGAGCTGGTTTGGTGAATTTCGTTGGGAATTTAGCTGCCAATAAATCCTTAAGCTCAGAGGAGAAAAAAGTGATTTATCAAGCTATGCACAGAAATATTGCTGATATGGAGTCGGATGGAGTCTATTTCGATGATACACTAAAAGTAATTGTGGCTGAGCAAATAGAAGAGTTAGATGTAGAAAAACCAGTGAAGCGTACGAAGAAGAAGTCAGACACTCCCCTTTAGGTTCATTATGGATATAATGTTACAAAGAGCTAGTAATTTATTTGATCAACTTGTTAGTCCTATTCATGTCAGGCGAACAGAGGTTTTCATTCTGCGTTTAGCTATTTTAGCGTTTTTAATTCACCTATTCTGCATATTTTTAGGAAATAACGTCGATTACTTTAAACACTTTCAGCATAGCTATTTAAAGGCTATTTACACGCCTTTTAGTTTTATTCTGTTCTACGAAGTGTTACAATTAGTTATTATTTTGCCTAAGTCTATTTCCGAATTTATCGGAAAACAATTTGAAGTTATTACTCTAATTACACTTAGGAGTTTTTTTCATGATATTGCCGATATCGATTTTTTAAAATCCTTTTCTCTCTCCGATACACATTTACTAAGTCTTTTTTACGATTTAGTAGCTTCATTAATTATGTTACTATGTACAATCGTCTATTATAAAATAAATGCTAATTCTAAGAGAGCCGAGATTATAGCTGACATTAAGCGGTTAATCGGGATAAAAAAAATCGTATCCTTACTAATGATTGGGATATTGCTTTGTCTAAGTTTCTTTAGTTTTTCTAGTTGGATTATTGACACTTTTCAGGCGTTTCAGACGAATCAAAACTACCCTAATCCTAACACTGTTTTTTACAGTGAATTTTTTAATGTGATGATATTTGTGGATGTATTTCTGCTGCTTGTATCATTCCTTTATCATTTTTCCTTCTTTACGGTTTTTCGGAATGCCAGTTTTATCATCACTACGATTTTACTGAGAATGTCTCTTACTTCTGAAAGACCTGTCAATTATCTATTGGTTTTAGTCGGGTTCGCTTTCTCTATTTTTTCTTTTTATTTAATTACCAAAGGAAAAGCCTTGAAGCTTTAGGTCATTTTTTGTCCAAAGCTGAAATTAATTATTCGCCTTGTAAACTCGCAAGAAGTTACCCCCTAACACTTTACTGATATCTTTATCCGAATACCCGCGAGCGATTAAAGCTTGGGTAAATAGGGGATAGTCAACAACCGTTTTTAACTGTTTAGGCGCAGAATTAATTCCGTCGAAATCTGATCCCAAACCCACATGATCCACACCGATTAAATCTACGATGTGGTCAAAATGCTTCATCAATTGCTCTAAGTCAGGTTTAATGGCATCGCTCTCCCGAGGGTATTTATCCGAAATAACGGTGAAGGCATATTCAGTTTGCATTCCGGAAGCGATGAGTGAATCAATTTCTGCAGCATGGTTTTTACGAAAAGCGGCGTCTTTTTGGAAGAAATCCACATCCACAAATCCAGAGAAAAAGTTCAAATGAATTACTCCACCATTTTTGCCAATGGCTAAAATTTGCTCGTCCTTTAAGTTTCTAGACACAGGACAAATGCTGTACGCGTTGCTGTGAGAAGCGATAATTGGCTTAGTCGTCGTTTTGATCACGTCCCAAAACGTCGCTTCACCCACGTGCGAAACATCCACGATCATTCCCAGCTGATTCATTCGCTGAACCACTTGAATACCAAAATTCGTCAATCCTTTTTGGCCTTTATAATTAGGATTCTTCTCATCTGCGTGTGAGCTCGCCCAGCCTGGAGAATTGTTCCATGTAAGCGTCATATAACGCACTCCCCGTTTATAAAAGGTCTCTAATTTCTGTAAGTCGCTATCAATCATGTGACCGCCTTCCACTCCGAACTGTGCCACTAATTTGCCTTCTTTCAACGCTTTCTGAATATCCTTCCATGAATTCGCAATCACCATTTTCTCTGGATTTCTTGCCGCCACCGCATACAAACTATCCATCTCCCGCATGGCCCATTCGTAGGGCTTCGCTTTTTCCCCATCGCACCAAACCGAAAACAACTGGTAATCTACTCCGCCCTTTTTGAAGCGAGCTAAATCCGAATGATTAATCCCAGTTAAATCGGTATCTAAAGCCACTTTTTTCTCAATGCAAGCCGTCAAGCAATCATTGTGAGTGTCAACTAAGATGGATTTAAAGTGAATGTCTTGGGCGAAAGTAGCTGTAGAGAGGAGAAGGAGGAATAGGTATTTCATAGGTTGAAGGAATTTATTGAAATTATCAGTTTTATTTCGATTAAGCAATTTTTATCCCGCTACCTTCATCGGTATGGGGAAGAACTTGTATATCATCGCAGGTTGTAATGGAGCCGGCAAAACGACGGCCTCTCATACAATTCTCCCCTATGTTCTCGATTGCCGTGAATTTGTGAATGCAGATGAAATTGCAAAAGAGTTAGCTCCCTTTCATCCAGAGTCAGCTGCTTTCGAGGCGGGTCGAATCATGTTGAATAAAATTGATGCTTTGATGGAAAGAGAGGAATCGTTTTCTTTTGAAACAACCTTATCAGCTAAATCATATCATTTGTTGATTAAGAGTGCCAAAGATCGAGGATTCACAGTTACCCTGTTGTTTTTCTGGCTTAGGACTATTAATCTTGCCAAAGTCCGCGTAGCCACGCGCGTCCTCGAAGGCGGGCACAACATCCCACCCGATGTAATAGAAAGGCGCTATAAATCAGGTATTACTAATTTGTTTCGTATATATTTGACTTTAGTGGATGAGTGGTTCGTTTATGATAGTTCTGAGCCTGTCATCGAGTTGATTGCTGAGAATAATAAAGCTTCTTTCATTCGTATTAAAAATCTGAAAAAATG
>JBEBDF010000037.1:0-18969 GCA_041157105.1 Bacteroidota bacterium
CTTCGGATTCCTTATTAGTTCATTATTCACCCGTTGTCGGATTTATTTTATCGTATTTAGCTTTACGTGAAGATCCCAAGGAAACACTTCATTTGTATGAATTAATATACCAATATGCAGAGCTGATTGGAAGGGAGGTTTCAGCTGAAGAGTTAACCTATATAGAACAACTAGATGGAGATTCTGCCTTGGAAAATTCCTTTTTATATTTCCAAACCAAAGGAGTGGAGGTTCCTTCTTTTTCCGATTTGTTGCACTGGGTGTATGATTTAGTCTCTGCTTTTGATCTTTTGAATGTATTGTCTGGTCAAGAATACCTTTGGAAGTTTTTAGATGTTTTGAATGAGTATGTTTTGTTAAAAGACAAACAGGTAGCTGGTTTCCTACAGCATTTTAACCAAAATCGAAATTCCTATTGCATTTCTAGTTCAAATCAAGTGGATGCAGTGACTATTTCTAGTATACATAAGTCAAAAGGATTAGAGTATCCGGTTGTCATTCTGCCATTTGTTAATTGGACATTTGTGGCTGATTTAGAGAAGATTTGGTTTGAATTAGGAGATCAAGCCTCTGAGGATTTAGGGATGAGTGAAGATTTGCGTTTGCAACATATTTACGGACGGGTGAATGCTGCGGAGGTTTTGGCCTTTCCAGATTTAGCACAGCAAACTCTAAAAGAAAAAGAGGCAATTTTTCTCGATGCGATGAACATGTTGTATGTGGCTACAACAAGACCTAAGCAATCTTTGCATCTTCTCTTAACGGTGCCGGATATGGATTCGCATTCAAAAACACTTTCTACTTACGAAAATTCAGTCGGGAGACTGCTTTATGAATACGCACAGTCAAATGGAGTATCATCTGATTTACCTGTTTTTTTAAAAACAGAAACGGAGTGGAATTCATCGTATTTTTCTTTGTCCGCTACTGAAGTAAGCCCTACCTTAGCCAGATCCACCACTTCATATCTAGACAAAAATGTACATATTACTTTAGGTAAATCAGTTTCTCCAGTTACTCTGCGCGTCAATTCAGCTAAATCAGATTTGTATACAGCAGCTTCTCAAAAGCGGGAAATTGGTAATCAATTACACGACATATTGGCTCAATTGCCTGATATGGAGGCTTGGCCCTTTGTAAAGGCAAAATCTAAATTAGACTTGTCTGCTCTGGAATCTCTTTTTGAATCAGAGAAGGTGAGATCCTATTTTGCAAAGGATGTGTTAGCGTTTAAGGAGGTAGATTTGTTATGTCCAGATGGAAAGGTTATTCGTCCTGATCGGGTGAATAAAGTAGGTGAAGCTTTACAGGTGATTGATTTTAAAACGGGTAAACAAAACTCAGAGCATCAGGATCAAATCAATCGATATAAGCAAGCCTTAGTCGATATGGGGTATCAAGTGACAAAAGGCGTTTTAATTTATGTAGAATCAGGGAAATTAGTCGATGTATAAGCGTTTACTCATTTGTGGATTACTAATTGTCTTTTTGGACTCCTGTTCTTTTGTGAAACGGATTTTTCATCGTCCGGGTTCATCGTATTATAGTGCGAGTGAAATAAAGAATATTATAAAAGAGGCCAAGAAATTCAAAGGGGTTCCGTACCGAACAGGAGGGATGGATAAGAAGGGTATGGATTGTTCCGGATTACTTTTTAAAGCCTATGCGTCGAATGATTTTTCAATTCCACGCGTGTCTTCAGATCAAGTTAAATTTGGAGAGGAAATTAGATTGAAGGATATTCAATTAGGTGATTGGGTGTTTTTTGCCACCGGAAAGGTAGGGCTTATTAATCACGTAGGTTTAGTGACTAAAGAACGTCCTGCCATCAGTTTCATTCATGCTAGTACGACTTATGGTGTTAGAGAAGATTTGTTATACCAAAAGTTTTGGCTTGATCGCATCGTCAAAATAATACGGCCATTTAAAAATTAATATGGTTTTTAGTCATTGATGTGCTATTTTTGCAATTCTTTTTAAAATGCTATGTCTAAAAAAATTGTAATTATTGGTGCTGGTGGTGTGGGTAATGTAGTCGCTAAGAAATGTGCGATGAATCCTGTATCCTTTTCTGAAATTGTTTTAGCCTCTCGTACGTTATCAAAATGTGATGCCATTGCCGCTGAATGTGCTGCTATTGGTTTACCTACTAAAGTTAAAACACGCCAGGTAGATGCAGATAATGTACCTGAATTAGTGGTTTTATTCAAAGAAGAAAAGCCTTTCTTAGTCATTAACGTAGCCTTACCTTATCAAGATCTAACGATTATGGATGCTTGTTTAGAGGCTGGTGTTCACTATTTAGATACAGCTAATTACGAGCCTAAAGATGTAGCAAAATTCGAATATTCGTGGCAGTGGGCTTATCAAGATAAGTTTAAGAAAGCAGGTTTGATGGCTTTATTGGGCTGCGGTTTTGATCCAGGTGTAACTGGAGTGTATACTGCTTATGCGAACAAGCACTATTTCGATGAGATGCATTATTTAGATATTATCGATTGTAATGCAGGCGATCACGGAAAAGCTTTTGCCACTAATTTTAATCCTGAGATTAATATCCGCGAAATTACGCAAAAAGGTAAATATTGGGAAAATGGTGAATGGATAGAGATCGAACCGATGTCAATTCACAAGCCTATAGATTATCCAAACATTGGACCTAAAGAATCCTATGTACTTTATCATGAAGAATTAGAGTCTTTAACTAAGAACTTCCCTACGTTAAAGCGTGCGCGTTTTTGGATGACATTTGGTCAAGCCTATTTGACGCACTTAGAAGTACTTCAAAATGTGGGAATGACTTCCATAACGCCTATTAAATTTAATGGAATGGATATTGTTCCGTTGGAGTTCTTAAAAGCTGTACTTCCTGAGCCAGGAACCTTAGGAGAGAATTATTCTGGTCAAACCTCCATCGGTTGCCAAATTAAGGGTATCAAAGACGGTAAGGACGCCACTTATTATGTTTGGAATAACTGCCATCATGCAGATTGTTATATAGAAGTACAGGCACAAGGTGTTAGTTATACTACAGGTGTTCCGGCGATGATTGGGGCATCTCTAATGATTGATGGTTCTTGGTTTGCTCCAGGTGTATTTAATGTAGAAGAATTCAATCCTGATCCATTTATGGAATTGTTGAATATTCATGGTTTACCGTGGGATGAGCAACATAATATAACTTTACCTCACGAATATTAAGATGATTTATTATCCTTCGATTCCATCTCCTTGTTATGTATTGGAGGAAAATTTATTGTTAGGCAACTTACAACTTCTCAAAAGAGTTCAACAAGAGGCAGGTATAGAGATCATTTGTGCCTTAAAAGGTTTTTCTTTTTACCATGAGTTTCCTTTAGTTAAAAAGTATTTAGCAGGTGCTACGGCGAGTTCATTACATGAAGCGCGGTTAGCTTTCGAGGAAATGGGGGTTAGGCCTCACGTTTATTCTCCAGCCTATTTAGAGTCTGAATGGGAAGAACTCTCCTTATATGCAGGTCATATCACATTTAATTCGCTGAATCAATATCATCAATTTAAAGATCGTGCTCGCGAATCCAGTATTTCCTGTGGTTTACGAATAAACCCAGAATATGCTGAAGTGGAAACCGAAATGTATAATCCTTGTATCGCCGGTTCTCGTTTAGGAATTCGCCGGTCTGATTTAGGAGATTTGCCTAAGGGAATAGAGGGATTACATTCGCATACTTTATGCGAGAATGATTCCTTTGTTCTAGAGAGAACTTTAGCTGTGATAGAAGAAAAGTTTGGTGACTTGTTACCTAAAATGAAGTGGTTAAATTTAGGCGGTGGTCACCTGATAACACGAGCTGATTACGATGTAGACCATTTAATAAGATTACTAAAAGGTTTTCGCCAAAAATACCCCAATCTTCAGATTATTCTAGAGCCAGGTTCAGCCGTAGGCTGGCAAACTGGTTTTTTAAAATCGACCGTTTTAGATATTGTTGAATCTGCAGGAATTACGGTGGCTATCTTAGATGTATCTTTTGCGGCACATATGCCGGATACCTTGGAAATGCCCTATAAGCCAAGAATCAGAGGGGCCAATTCTGAACCAGAAAAAGGAAAGCCTACCTATCGTTTTGGCGGAATGACATGCCTTGCCGGTGATTTCTATGGGGATTATTCGTTTGAAAATGAATTGCAAATTGGGGATGAGATTATCCTAGAAGATATGATACACTATACGATGGTTAAGACGACTACGTTTAATGGGGTCAACTTACCTAGTATAGGTAAATTAGATTCTCAAGGTGAATTTTACCTCTATAAATCATTCGGATACGAGTCTTTTAAAGACCGTTTATAATGTGGAGAAGATCGGTCTCGAACCGACGACCTCTTGCATGCCATGCAAGCGCTCTAGCCAACTGAGCTACATCCCCATTAAAAATTCACTTTAACTCCAAGGCCACCCTGGATATGCAGGTAAAATGGATTCGGTAACAATTCTGAATATATACCAAGTTCTGCAAAAAAGGAGAGGTTAGGAGCATCAATTGGAAAATATTCTAATCCAGCTATTCCAGCCCCCCCTAAACCTCGTTTCGTTTCCGGGAATACGGAATTAGTTAAAAAGAGACTTCTGGATACAAATTGTGGTCCCACTCCATAATAATAATGTAAATCAGAATTTACAAGGGTGGGTCTATGCCAAATATATAATGCATTCACAGAAAAACCTATATTTTGAAAGTTTCCATTTTGGTAGGAACGATTTGTGCCCCAAAGCCCTCCATAGGTTCCAAAATTAAATTCTACCGCATTTTTTCCATTTGGAAGATAGCGCTTTATCATAAATCCACCGGGTTCACCCACTCTAAATCCTGCCGCCCAATCTTTCATCTGTGCCTTTAATGGGCTTAGACAACCTAGCAGAATAAAGATAATATACAGGCGTTTAAACATACTATGCCGAATAGAATTGTTTGATTAGACTAACTAATTTATCGTTTTCTTCTGATAAACCAATCGTAATACGTATAGAATCTTCACACAAAGTGACATTACTACGATTTCTCGTGATCAATTTTGCCTCAATTAAATAGATAAATAAATCAGTTGCACGCTTAAAATGCACTAATAAGAAGTTTGCATCTGATGGGTATATCTGAATTACTTCAGAGATATCTTGTAGGGCATTAATGAGGCGAGTACGCTCCGATAAGATCAATTGAACTGATTCTTCCTTAAAGTTCGTATTTGCTAAGGCTTTAAATACGATCTCCTGTGTTGCCCCTCCGATATTATAAGGAGGTTTAATTTTATTCAATAAGCTGATGATGGTGGGGTGTGCAAATGCCATGCCTAGACGAAGTGAGGCTAAGCCATAGGCTTTTGAAAGCGTCTGCATTACGATAACCTGTGGAAACTTTGCTAATTCTAGAATAAAACTAGGCTCATCTGAAAAATCAATATAGGCTTCGTCAATGATAATAAATCCAGTGTTGAATGACTCAATTAAGGAATAAATATCCGAACGATTCAGTTTATTTCCTGTTGGATTATTGGGGGAGCAAATAAAAAGTAGCCTTGTTTTTTCATCCACTGTTTGTAAAATGCCGTTCACATCTAATTGATATTGTTTGGTAAGACTAACCTTACGTTGTTCGATGTGATTAATCGATGCACTGACTTCATACATTCCATAGGTAGGAGGGCATAAAATGATATTATGTACACCTGATTGACAAGTCATACGTATAATTAAGTCAATCGCCTCATCAGATCCATTACCAAGGAAAATTTGATCAGTAAAGCAGGACTTTATGGTTGCTAGTCGTTCTTTGATGTCTAATTGCAACGGATCTGGATAGCGATTCCAATTTTCTTCTAAGCCAGAACCTAGTGGATTCTCATTCGCATCTAGAAATACACCCTCTTTACCCTTAAACTCATCTCTAGCAGATGAATATGGTTTAAGGTTCCAAATATGGGGTAATATGAAGTTTTCGAAATTCATATTTAGTCTAATCTAATTTTAACAGCATTCGCATGTGCCTGTAAGGATTCTGCCTCTGCCATATCTATTATGGTTTTACCTAATTGCTCTAATCCCTCTTTCGAAATGGATTGCAAGGTGATCTTCTTCGTAAAAGAATCCAAATTCACACCTGAATATGCTCTCGCAAATCCATTAGTAGGTAAAGTATGATTTGTCCCTGAGGCATAATCTCCTGCAGATTCGGGAGTATAATGTCCTAAAAAGATGGATCCGGCGTTTCGAATATGTTGTGAAAAACTTTCCGCATCATCACATGCTAAAATCAAGTGTTCTGCAGCATATTCATTTAATAAGTCAATAGCTTCTGCCGAAGTATTCACTAAGACGAATTTAGAGTTTGCTAATGCTTTTTCTGCAAGGTCTTTTCTAGGCAATTCTGCTAATTGCTTAGTGATTTCAGACCTGGTTTTTTCCACAATGTCAGCCGAGGAACTAATTAATAGTACCTGTGAATCGGCCCCGTGTTCTGCTTGTGATAACAAATCAGACGCGATGTAGGCTGGATTACCTGTATGGTCAGCATAAACTGCTACTTCAGAAGGGCCTGCAGGCATATCTATCGCCGTTCCTAACCGATTAGCATACATTTTTGCCGCTGTTACATATTGATTTCCTGGTCCAAAGATTTTATAAACTGCCGGAACACTCTCTGTACCTACACTTAAGGCTGCGATTGCTTGTGAACCACCTACTTTCGCCATCTTGGTTACACCACATAATTTTGCGGCATAGAAGATTGCTGGATGAACTGCTGGTGTGCACATGACTATTTCTTGGCATTCTGCAATTCTAGCAGGAATAGCTAACATCAAGACCGTCGAAAATAGGGGAGCGGTTCCTCCAGGAATATAGATGCCTACTTTATCTATTCCGGTGGCCTTTTGCCAGCAATATACCCCTGGATTTATCTCAATTTTATTCGGAACTAATTTTTGAGCTGCGTGAAAAGCATAAATATTAGCATAGGCTTGATCGATGGCTTTTTGAAGATCGACATCGGTTTGGGCTGCTAATTCATCAATTTCTTGTACACTATATAGAATATCTGTAATTACTCTTTTCTCGTAGATAGCTGTTAAATCACGCAAAGCTTGATCGCCTTTCATTTTAACTTGACTAAATACATCCGAAATTAAAACATCTAATTGCCCTTGCTCTAAAGCAGGACGTTGGCAAATAGTTGTATATTCTGACCGAGAAGGATAATTGATCTGTTTAAACATGATTAAAGTATCATTTTTTCGATAGGTAAGACTAAAATGCCCTCAGCACCTGCTTCGCGCAAATTTTCGATGATATTCCAAAAATCATTTTCCTCAATTACCGAGTGTAACGAGAACCAACCTTTAGTTGCTAGAGGTAAAACCGAGGGTGATTTCATTCCTGGTAACAAGGCAGTAACTTTATCTATATTGTACTCTTGAACATTCAAAACAACATATTTAGCATTTTGTCCTCTTTGAACTGAGTCAATTCTGAATAATAACTTGGCTAAAATAGCTTTCTTGTCAGCTGATAAGGATGAATTAGAAATCATGACAGCTTGACTTTCGAAAACTGTTGCTACCTCTTTTAATCCGTTGCTTAATAAAGTGCCTCCTGTGGATACAATATCGCATATTCCTTCTGCAAGTCCGATAGAAGGTGCTATCTCCACAGAACCTGAAATTTCGTGCATTTCTGCCTTTACTCCATTCTTCTGTAGGAATTGATTGGTTAAATTTGGATAGGATGTTGCGATACTTTTTCCTTTAAACTGCTTTAGATCAGTATAGGTTTCACCACGAGGTATAGCTAGTGAAAGACGGCATTTAGAAAAGCCTAACTCTTTTACTATATCTACTTTGCGCGTGTTTTCCATTAATACGTTTAGACCTACTACACCTAAATCAGCTACTCCATCTTCTACGTAACCAGGAATATCATCGTCACGTAAGAATAAAAATTCTATTGGAAAATTACTTGAAATGGAACGAAGTTTAGAACCACCTGATTCAAATTTGATTCCACACTCTTTAAATAATTTTAAAGAGTCATCACTTAGGCGACCTGACTTCTGTACCGCTATTCTAATATTATTTGTGCTCATGGTAATTATTGCTAAAAATTAAGCCCCGAGGTTATTCGAGGCTTAAACAATCATTTTTATAAAAACATTTTGATCGGATCCTCGAGGTATTGTTTTAATGTTAACAGGAACGCAGCTCCTGTTGCACCATCTACCACGCGATGATCACAAGTCAAAGTTAATTTCATAATGTTAGTTGCATAGAATTGACCATTCTTAACACCTACAGTTTCTTTAATTCCTCCCACAGCTAGAATACAAGACTCTGGTGAATTGATGATAGAGGTAAATTGATCAATGCCAAACATACCTAAGTTAGAGACAGTGAATGTATTACCTTCCCAATCTTTCGGTTGCAACAATTTATTTTTTGCCTTAGCACCTAGATCTTTTGCCTCAGCAGAGATTTGTGCGATTGATTTTTCTGATGCAAAACGGATAACAGGAACTAATAAACCGTCTTCAACTGCAACAGCCATACCGATATGTACATGTTTGTTGACACGAATACGGTCTTCCATCCAATAAGAGTTCACTTTAGGATGCTTAGCTAGTGATAGGGCAGTAGCCTTGATGACCATATCATTAAATGAAATCTTCACTGGGAATGTTTCATTCATGCTGACACGCGCCTCCATTGCCTTGTCCATGTTGATTTCCATCGTTAAATAGAATTCTGGAGCGCTAAATTTAGATTCAGACAAACGACGTGCGATCGTCTTTCGCATTTGGCTGTTTGGAATATCTTCAAAGCTTTCTACACCACCTGTGAAGTTTGCGTTTGCACCGCCAGAATTTGGATTATACTCTTCCACATCTGCCTTTGTGATACGTCCACCTTCACCTGTCCCGGTGATCCAGTTTAAGTTATACCCTTTTTCTTTTGCCAAAGCACGAGCTAAAGGACTTGCCTTCAATTCTGTACCTGGTTTAGATGCGACTTTTTCTTCAACAACTGGAGCCTTTGTTACAACAGGTGCTGGTGCACTTGCGACAGGCGCAGCTACTGGAGCTGCTGCAACAGGCGCTGGATTAGCGGCTTTTGGAGCAGCTTCTGCATCTAAAATCAATTGGTAATTAGCACCAGGTTCTCCTACGATAGCAATAATACCATCTACGATTACACCTTGTCCTTCTTTTGCTCCAATATATAAAAGCGTACCATCTTCATAGTTTTCTAATTCCATGGTAGCTTTATCTGTCTCTACTTCAGCAATTATGTCCCCATTCTTGATGACATCACCTACGGATTTTAACCATTTAGCAATGACACCTTCAATCATGGTATCGCTCATTTTAGGCATGCGAACTGCAACGGCTTTTACGCCACTTAAGTCGATAGCTGGGTTAGGGGCTGCATTTTCTGCCACGGGTGCAGCTGCAGGTGTTTCTTCGACCACTACAGGTGCCGGAGCTGATGAAGTGGCTGGTGCAGCTAGAAGTGCTGAATAATCTTCTCCTGGTGTTCCTACGATAGCAATTATTCCATCTACTGGAACCGCTTCGCCTACTTTAACTCCAATATATAATAAGGTGCCGTCCTCGTAGTTTTCTAATTCCATTGTCGCTTTGTCTGTTTCTACTTCAGCGATAATGTCACCAGATTTAATAACGTCCCCTTCTTTTTTAAGCCAATTTGCGATCACACCTTCTAACATCGTGTCGCTCATCTTAGGCATTCTAATTACTTCAGCCATCTTATTTTGTTTGAAAGTTTAAAATTACGCCTTAAACCCTGTTTTTAAAAATTTTTGTGATAATAATTATCTATTAATCAAGTTTTAGAACCGCCATAAATGCTTCTTGAGGAATTTCAACATTACCTACTTGTCGCATACGTTTCTTACCCTTTTTCTGCTTTTCTAATAATTTACGTTTACGAGAGATATCACCTCCATAACATTTGGCCAAAACATCCTTACGCAACGCCTTCACCGTCTCACGAGCAATGATTTTCTGTCCAATTGCTGCTTGAATAGCAATTTCAAATTGCTGTCTTGGAATTAATTCACGCAATTTCTCACACAAACGTTTTCCCCAATCATAAGCTTTATCGCGGTGAACAATGGCAGATAAAGCGTCTACTTTATCTCCATTCAACATGATATCTAATTTTACCATGTCACCAGCTTCGTAATCTTTATATTCGTAATCTAGGGAGGCATAACCTCTTGAAATCGTTTTTAATCGGTCAAAGAAGTCGAAAACTACCTCCGAAAGTGGCATATCAAATGTTAACTCTACGCGATCAGTCGTTAAATAGATCTGATTTACTAGAATACCACGTTTATCCATACAAAGGCTCATGATTACCCCTGTATACTCAGATTTCGTAATTATTTGTGCTTTGATATAAGGCTCTTCAATCGTTTTAATTAAGTTTGTTTCAGGCAGATCTGCTGGAGCTGATACCCACATTTGCTCATTTGCCGTCGTTAACACTTTAAATTTCACTGAAGGAACAGTCGTAATTACTGTCATATCAAATTCTCTTTCTAGGCGTTCCTGCACAATTTCCATGTGCAACATTCCTAAAAATCCGCAGCGGAAACCGAAACCAAGAGCAGCAGATGTTTCTGGCTCCCAAACTAAGGAGGCATCGTTTAATTGTAACTTCTCCATCGCATCCCGTAGATCTTCAAATTCGGATGTCTCAACAGGGTATATGCCGGCGAAAACCATTGGTTTTACTTCTTCAAACCCCTGAATAGCACTTACTGTCGGATTAGCCACATGTGTAATGGTATCACCTACTTTTACCTCTTTTGCCTCTTTAATACCCGAAATAAGGTAGCCTACGTCACCCGTTTTGATGATCTGTTTAGGCTCTTGTTCTAAACCTAAGGTACCAATTTCATCTGCATGGTATTCTTTACCTGTGTTAATGAATTTGACTTTGTCTCCTTTTCGGATTTCACCGTTGTATACTCGAAAAATAACTTCAATACCGCGATAGGAGTTAAAAGTAGAATCAAAAATCAGAGCTTGCAATGGCGCTTCTGGATCGCCTTTAGGTGCAGGAATACGCTCTACAACAGCATCTAATATATCTTGAATACCAATTCCCTCTTTTCCAGATGCATGAACTATATCTTCTTTTTTACAACCTATCAAATCAATAATTTGATCAGAAACTTCCTCTGGCATAGCTCCAGGTAAGTCAATCTTATTTAAAACAGGAATGATTTCCAAATCATGACTAATGGCTAAATAAAGGTTCGATATAGTCTGTGCTTCAATACCTTGAGATGCATCAACAATTAACAGAGCACCTTCGCAGGCTGCAATGGAACGCGAAACTTCATAGGAAAAATCGACGTGTCCGGGTGTATCAATTAAGTTGAAAGTATACAATTCCCCATCTTTCGGGTATTGCATTTGAATCGCATGAGATTTAATCGTAATTCCACGTTCACGCTCTAAATCCATATCATCGAGCAATTGATTCATCATATCGCGCTTCTGAACGGTATTGGTGAACTCAATTAATCGATCGGCTAGAGTACTTTTTCCGTGATCAATATGGGCAATGATACAAAAATTACGCAGGTGTTTCATATAGAATTATTTCTCCTTAGGGCTCCCCCTTAAACTAAGCTACAAATATAGCCAAAACAAGGCATTTAACCCGTTTTATTGATTCATTAAATCTTCAATTTCCTCCAAATCCAATGGTATATTTTTCATTAGATTAATATTATTACCGGTTTGTATAACTAAGTTATTTTCCAATCGTATACCTAAACCTTCTTCTTGGATATATATACCCGGTTCACAAGTAAGAACCATTCCTTCTTGAAAAGGTTTGTATTTATCCCAAACATCATGCACATCTAACCCAAGGTGATGAGCTACTCCATGCATAAAGTATTTTTTAAACAGTGGATTTGCTGGATTTTGTTTTTCTACCTCAGCGCGCGAAAATAAACCTAAATCGATCAGTTGACCCTCCATGAAACGTTCAACCTCTTTTTGGTAATCTACCCAAAAAACACCTGGCTGCATAATTTCTGTCGCGTAATTCAAAACAGCGTGAACCGCTTGGTATACTTGTTTTTGGCGAGGGCTGAAACGACCATTGACTGGAATTGTCCGCGTCATATCCGCATTATAATTCGCATAAGAAGCACCCACATCTAATAAAAGCATATCACCATCTTTGCAAGGAAGTGCATTATCAATGTAATGAAGTACACACGCATTAGCTCCTGAGGCAATAATAGGCGTATAAGCAAACCCTTCTGATTTATTACGTGTGAATTCATGAATGAATTCCGCTTCAATTTCGTATTCAGTTACACCTGGTTTCGTAAAGTTTAAAACCCGACGGAAGCCTTTCTCGGTAATATCACAAGCCACTTGAAGCGCCTGTAATTCCTCGGGCTCTTTTTGCATTCTTAAATCACTTAAAATAGGAGCGAGGCGCCCTATAGTGTGATTGGGATATGTACTGCGTAAGTTAGCACCTAAACGAGCATTCTGGGTTTGAACGACGGAAGAGTTGCGTAAATGCTCATTATCAGTTAAATAGAGATGATTTGCGGAGTAAATCAATGTTTTTAAAAGCGAATCAAAATTAGAAGTCCATTGAATGTTTTGAATTCCGGAGGTTTGAATAGCCTCTGCTTTAGTATATTTATGTCCTTCCCAAATCTGTATTAATTCTGATGTTTCGCGTACAAATGCAATTTCTCTCCACTGTGCTTCAGGTGCATCAGGATATAAAATCAATAGTGTTTCCTCTTGATCTAATCCCGACAAGTAAAATAGATCGCTATTTTGTCTAAAACCCATTGTCCCATCTGCATTCGTAGGCATAATGTCATTTGAACTAATGACCACGATTGATTTTGGAGGCAATTGAGCGTATAATTTCGCACGATTCTTTTTAAATAATTCGGAAGAAAAAGGGGTGTAGCGCATCTTATTTTCGACAAACATAAATGATTTCTTCTAAAGGCAGAGCCATTCTCTTGCTCTCTTCTAATCCTAATTTTTCAATCAGATTTACCTGTTCCACGATGAAACCTGAATTTTCTAATTGAGTACCATAATCACGTCCATAGATACGCAAGTGATCATCTTGTAGGAAATGAATTTCACGCTCTTTTGGATCTGTAATGCTCGCATCTTCGTATGTAGTGGCTAAATCGTAACGTTGAGGGCTTTGGCATAAGGCAAATCCAGATGGCTTTAAAACCCGTCTGATTTCCTGCATGCATCGTACATCGTCCTTTACGTGTTCCAAAACGTGATTGCAGAATACCACATCAAATGTATTGTCTTCAAATGGAATATCATGTAAATCCATTTTGACTTTAGCTAATGGACTCTCAATATCTGCTGTAATATATTGATCTCCCAAATGCTTTTCAAATCGATCTATAAAACAGTATTCAGGAGCGATGTGTAATAATTTAGGCTTTTCTGTAAAAAAGGAGGTCTCGTTTTTTAGATATAAATACATTAAACGATGACGTTCTAAACTTAAACAGGATGGACAAAGTGCATTTTCACGGGGCGTTAGACGGCCATAAGGTAAGAAATGACGGAAGGAATGATTGCAAACAGGACAATAGACTTTATTTCCACTAAGAAAAATACTGTATATTTTAATAAGTCTGTGAGCGAATAATTGAATGAATTTTCTCGGGATAAATCGTAAAACCCAGCTAATGATGTATTTCATAGAAACAAAAAAAGGGAAGGCTTTTATATTTAAAACCTTCCCTTCAAAATTAAGAAAATAATTACATTTTTCTTAACCAAATATTTCGGTAACTAACCGCGTTTCCGTGATCCTGTAGACTTATTGGCCCCGGACCATGCACCGGATTTAATGGTTGTCCGATATATTCCGTTGTGCCTTGAATCTTTGTATGGTTTTGTACGACAATTCCGTTATGAATCACGGTTATATAGGCTGGGGTATCAATTCCACCATTGACTGTAAAAATAGGAGCAGTATAAATGATATCATACGTATTCCATTCTCCCATCTTGGAAGAAGCATTGACTAATGGGGGTGTTTGCTTGTATATGGCTCCTGCTTGGCCATTACGGTAAGTAGGATTTTGATACGAATTCATTACTTGAACTTCATACATACCTTGCATAAAAACTCCACTATTACCTTTTCCCTGGCTTTTCAACGTCTCTGGCTCGATTGGAGTTTGCCATTCGATATGTAATTGGTAGTTGGTAAATTTTTCTTTTGTAGAAATATTTCCTGTTTTACCTACTACAGTCATTTTACCATCTTCTACTTTCCAACGTGCTGGCGAACCATCTCTTGCCGATTCCCAATTGTCTAGGTTTTTACCATCAAATAATACGATAGCATCTGAAGGGATAGTTCCAGGAGTAACTACTGGGATGCTAGGCTCCCAATATTCTGTATCGTTAGGATTCGTAGGATTTACTTTTACGTGACGGTGGTCTTGTGACAAAGCTAAGCTACTCGAAGCTAAAATAATAGCCGATAAAATGTAAAATGTCTTTTTCATAGAGTTAGAGGATTAATTTGAACAAAAAAAAACCGGCATAAACCGGTTTAAATTTAAAGAATATTATTCTTATTTAGCAAAACTAGCTTTGATAGCTTCTACATCAACTAACTTGATGATAGGTCTTGCTTTTAAGATTTTGATAGCCGCAACCTTGTTGTTAGCTACTGCTTTATTTCTTCTGTCTTTACGTTTTAGTCTAGTTACTGCCATGTCTTTGATAATTTGGTTTGCAAAAATAGCTAAAATCGACTATTATCAAAAATATTATGTCATAATTAATTAAATTTGTTTTTTTAATATGATGCATAAACCAGCAAACGCACGAGGTACTAGGGATTTCGGTCCATCAGAGATGGCAAAACGTAATTACGTTTTTGACATTATTAAGACTCATTTTCAAGGTTTTGGCTTTCAGGCAATTGAAACGGCGGCCATTGAAAATCTATCAACTTTGACTGGTAAATACGGAGAAGAAGGTGATCAATTATTATTTAAGATATTAAATAGTGGTGATTATTTGTCCAAAGTTTCCCCATCAGACATTGACGCAGGTTCTAAAATATTGACGACCAAAATTTCTGAAAAAGGTCTTCGATACGATTTAACCGTTCCATTTGCTCGTTTTGTGGCAATGAATCGCAACGATTTGGCTTTCCCATTTCGTCGCTACCAAATTCAGCCCGTTTGGAGAGCTGATCGTCCTCAGCGTGGTCGCTACCGGGAGTTTTATCAATGTGATGCAGACATTATTGGATCTGACTCCTTAGTAAATGAAGCAGAGTTGATTACTTTGTTTCACTCTATTTTTACCTCTTTAAAATTACGTGTAAATCTCTATTTGAATTCTCGTAAGATATTAGCAGGCATTGTAGATACCCTAGGAGAAAGTGCGCGTTTCGTTTCTTTCGCTGTCGCATTAGACAAATTAGATAAGATTGGTTGGGATAAAGTAGCGGAAGAATTAGTTCAAAATGGTTTCAGCACCGTAAAAGTAGAGGCCTTAAAAGAGCTTGTTTTATTTGATGGAACAAACGAAGCTAAAATAGCTAAATTGACATCGTTTTTTGGTTCGAATAAAACGGGATTACAAGGATTAGCTGAAATAAAAGAAGTTTTGAGTCTTTCGGAGACAAATGGCTTTAGTAACGACAATTTAGTATTTGATTACAAGTTAGCTCGTGGATTGAGTTATTATACTGGTTTGATTTACGAGGGTAAGGCTGTCGATTTGCCATTTGGTTCAATCGTTGGTGGTGGACGTTACGATGACCTGACAAGTTCATTCGGGTTGGATAATATGTCAGGTGTGGGTATTTCATTTGGGATTGAGCGCATTCTAGACGTTATGGAGGAGCTTTCGCTTTTTCCTGAAATCTCAACGAGTGCAAGTGCCATCCTATTCACTTATTTCGATATTGATGGTCGCAAAGCAGCATTAGGGATGGCCAATGAATTACGTAAAGTAGGGATTCCCTCAGAAGTGTACCCGGATGTAGCCAAAATCAAGAAATCATTCGAGTTTGCTGACAAGAAAAAAATAGCATTCGTAGCTGTAATAGGGGAGTCTGAACTGAAAGAAGGAAAAGCTTCCGTTAAGAATATGAAAAATGGAGAACAGAACCTGCTCTCCATCTCTGAAATCATCACATTATTGAAGTAAGACCTACCTCCAAGCTTTGAATTGATTAATTAATCCATTGGTGCTAGAGTCGTGTGTATTTATTTTCTCTTCATTTTCTAATTCTGGTAGAATTGAATTAGCTAATTGCTTCCCTAATTCTACGCCCCACTGGTCATAGCTGAATATATTCCAAATCACGCCCTGAACAAAGATCTTGTGTTCATACATCGCAATTAATGAACCTAAGGTATGCGGATCGATTTGCTTCACTAGGAAAGAGTTCGTAGGCTTATTACCCTCAAACACCTTGAATGGAGCCAATTTCTCAATTTCTGCTTCATTCAAGCCCGCTTTTTGCAATTCAGCAACAACCACCTCTTTCGATTTTCCATTCATTAATGCTTCCGTCTGTGCGAAGAAATTAGACATCAATAAGGTGTGGTGATTACCAATTTTGTTATGAGTTACGGCCGGTGCAATAAAATCGGCAGGAATTAATTGTGTTCCTTGGTGGATTAATTGATAGAAGGCGTGTTGACCATTTGTTCCTGGCTCACCCCAAATAACAGGACCTGTCGAGTAATTCACGCGTTTCCCAGAACGATCTACCGTCTTCCCATTTGACTCCATATCCCCTTGTTGGAAATAGGCAGCAAAACGGTGCATATATTGATCATACGGAAGAATGGCGTGCGTAGGAGCATTAAAGAAATTAACATACCAAATACCTAATAAACCTAGAATAACTGGAAGGTTTTGTTCTAAAGAAGCACTCGCAAAATGAGAGTCCATCGCCTCAGCGCCTGCTAATAAAGCCTCAAAATGATCAAATCCTACGGAAAGGCAAATAGACAAACCAATAGCAGACCATAAAGAATAACGACCGCCTACCCAATCCCAGAAGACGAACATATTCGCTGTATCTATGCCAAATTCAGCCACTGCCTTTGTATTCGTAGATAGCGCAACAAAATGTTTTGCTACTGCTGCGTTGTCTTTAGCCGCCGCCAAGAACCAATCTCTAGCAGAGAAGGCGTTAGCCATTGTTTCTTGTGTAGTGAACGTTTTAGAGGCAATTAAAAATAAAGTTGTTTCTGGATTGACTTTCTTAAGAGTCTCTGCAATATGTGTACCGTCCACATTACTGACGAAGTGAACATTCAAACGTGTTTTATAGGGTTTTAAGGTCTCCGTCACCATTACTGGACCTAAGTCAGATCCACCGATACCGATGTTTACCACATCCGTAATTTGTTTTCCAGAGTATCCTTTCCAATCACCTGAAATCACACGTTGAGAAAAGACCTTCATCTGAGCTTTTACTGCTTGAATTTTAGGGATAATATTTTCGCCATCCACTGCTACATTGGCAGATGCTTTCGCTCTAAGCGCGGTATGTAATACAGAGCGACCTTCTGTTTGATTAATTTTATCGCCTTTAAATTGTGCTTGAATCGCATCTTCTAAGCCACATTCTTTCGCTAATTGTATAAGGGATTGAAAACTTTTTTCATCAATTAGATTCTTTGAGTAATCAAAGAATATGGAATTAAAGGTTTGGCTATATTTTTGCTGTCTAGCTGCATCATCTTTAAATAACTGAGCGATCGTGGTAGAAGCTAGGCGAGATTGATCTAATTGAAGTGCTTTATAAGCGGATGTATTGGTAAAATTAATTGTAGATAACATGCGGATGATATTAATGAGCCACAAAAATACGGTTTAAAACATAAAAATGCCAAAATCCACGCTGAATGAATTTTGGCATTTCAAAAATCTTGAAGAATTATAGATTCGGTTGTGGTGTTTTTCGTAAATAAGGTTTCACGGAAGTAAATCCTTTCGGGAATTTAGCCACTGCATCTTCGTTTGATACCGCTGGAACAATAATTACATCATCTCCATTTACCCAATCGGCTGGTGTAGCTACTTGGTAATTAGCAGTCAATTGTAACGAATCAATCACGCGAAGAATTTCTGTAAAATTACGTCCAGTAGAAGCAGGGTAGGTAAGTGTTAATTTAATCTTCTTATCTGGTCCTATCACAAATACAGAACGTACAGTTGCTTTTTCTGACGCATTTGGATGAATCATGTCATAAAGAAGGGCAACCTTCTTTTCTGGATCAGCGATAATCGGGAAGTTCATTTTAACAGAATTTACCTCTTCAATATCTGGAACCCACTTGTTGTGTGATTCTAAACTATCAACTGATATGGCAATAGGCTTCACGTTTCTTTTTTGAAACTCACCATTTAATAAGGCGGTTTTACCTAATTCTGTTGTACAAACAGGCGTAAAGTCAGCCGGGTGGCTAAACAACAATACCCAAGAATCACCAATAAACTCGTGAAAGTTAATGTAACCTAATGTCGTATCCGCACTAAAGTCGGGTGCGATGTCTCCTAATCTTAATGACATAATAGTAAGGGTTTAATTAATGAAAACTAGCTTGTCTATCAAATATATAGATTAATATAAACTAAAAAAAGCAATCCTAAAATAAGATTGCTTTTAACATTACACTTCATCAACAAACTAAAAATCAAACTAATTAAAATGCTGTAGGAGAAGGATTCGAACCTCCAAGGTGCAGTTAGCCTCGACACAGAAGCGATTTAGTGGTCAACCCATTATGCCGTGTTTATCCTGAACTCACCACCCCCGAGACAGGAGGGCACGTCTGCCAATTTCATCACCCTACAGTGAAAATTATTACCTTTGCAATAATTAGTAGGACAA
>JBEBDF010000038.1:0-18669 GCA_041157105.1 Bacteroidota bacterium
CAGCCGCGATTTTCTCCGCTTTCTCGATCGTACGGTTCATAATCGTGAACTCCGCAAAATCCTTTTCCTCCATATTCTTGCACACATCTAAACCGATTTCGCCTAATCCTAGGATTAAGACTTTCGGGTTAGGAAGGGCTTGAGAAAGTTCCTCTGCTAAGGCCACGGTGGCATAAGAAACGGATGCTGCTCCATCGCGGAACGAAGTTTCTTGGGCTACACGCTTATTCGAATAGAAAATGGTATGCATCAAACGGTGTAAATACGGACCCGCCATATTTAAATCAGCCGCTTGTTGGTAGGCTTTCTTGATTTGGTTCGGGATCTGTAAATCACCCACTACCTTGGATTGTAAACCGGTTGCCACTTCAAATAAATGACGCAGAGAATCCTCTGTTTCGTTCATTTGCTTGAAATAACCTAAGTATTCCGCTGTGTTCGTCAGGCCTTTTTCAATTAAGAAGGCTTTCGTTAAATCCGTCGAGATGTCGCGATCAGAGGTATAGTAGAACTCGGTGCGGTTGCAGGTAGAAACGATTAATAATTCATTTAGGCCAAAAAGATCCTTGCATTTCACATAAAATCCTTTGCTCTCTTCTTCGTTCAATGCAAGCATTTCGCGAATGGCGAGCGGCGCTGTACGGTGTGAAAGGCTGACGGATTTAAACGGTAAAATCATTTCTGTCTTAAGCGAGATTATTAATTTACAAAAGTACAATGCAAAAGTTTAAAATGTATCTGTCTTTGAAAGAAAATCGTAATTTAGATGAAGAAAAAATAAGAACTATATGCACTTCAAAAATAAGACCGTCTTTATCACGGGAGGATCCCGTGGAATTGGATTGGAAATCGCTAAAAAATTAGCCTCAGAGGGCGCAAACATCGTTATTGCAGCCAAAACCTCAGAGCCACATCCTAAGTTACCAGGTACGATTCATACAGCGGCGGCAGAAATAGAGGCGGCAGGTGGAAAGGCTTTGGCCTGTATGGTCGACATTCGTGACGAAAATCAGGTTTTAGCAGCGGTGCAATTAGCGGTGGATACCTTCGGTGGCATCGATATTTTGATAAATAATGCATCTGCGATTCAGCTTACTGGAACCTTGAGTACAGAGATGAAGAAATATGATTTAATGAATCAGGTGAACACGCGCGGGACCTATTTGTGTGCGCAGGCTTGTTTGCCTCATTTATTAAAATCTGATAATCCCCATGTATTAACGCTGTCGCCACCTTTGAATGTGGAGGCGCGCTGGTTTGAAAATCACGTCGCTTATTCGATTGCCAAATTTGGGATGTCTTTGTGCACCCTAGGAATGGCATCGGAGTTTAAGGGGAAGGTGGCGTTTAATTCACTTTGGCCTAAAACGATTATTTCAACAGCTGCTATTGAATTTGCAGTGGGGAATGCGCAGATGATGCAATTAGGGCGTAAGGCCACGATTATGGCGGATGCCGCTTCGGCTATTTTGCAGAAAGATGCAAAGACGGTCAGTGGTCATTTTTACATCGACGAAGACGTTTTGCGTGCGGACGGCGTGACTGATTTCTCCGAATACCGCGTGAACCCGAATACACCTGAAAATCAATTGCTGCCAGACTTTTTTATTTAATGTTAGAAAATTATACCCCGCCGCTTTGGTTACCGGATGGGCATACGCAGAGTATTTATCCATCACTTTTTCGGAAAGTGGCACTGGATGAAATGCCCCGGCGGGAACGAGTAACGACACCGGATCAAGATTTCTTAGACATCGATTGGTATGGCGGTCCACTTTCAGATAAACCTTTGCTGATCGTTTCTCATGGTCTAGAAGGTTCGAGCGATCGCCAATACGTGACGGGATTGATTCATAAGATGCGGGGGATGATGAATGCGTTGGCCTGGAATTACCGCAGCTGTTCAGGGGAGCCTAATAAGAATTTGCGGTTTTACCACAGTGGTGCGACAGATGATTTGGACTTTATTATTAAACTGGCCATCGAGCGTGGCGCGAAAGATATTTACCTAGCAGGATTTAGTTTAGGAGGCAATGTGACCTTAAAATGGTTAGGCGAACAGGGCAAAAATCCTCCTAAAATGATTCGAAAAGCTGTCGCATTTTCCGTACCTTTGCATCTTTCATCGAGTAGCAAACAGTTAGCTAAGCGGGAAAACAGACTCTACACTCATCGATTTCTACAAACTCTCATTAAAAAAGTCAAGGAAAAGTCCGCGCGCTATCCTCAGGATATCACCGTGGAGATGATTGATTCTATTAAGAGTTTAATGGATTTTGACGATGTGATCACAGGGCCTTTGCACGGGTTTAAAGATGGGGAAGACTATTATGAAAAGAGTAGTTCCCTGTATTTTTTGGATCAGATTAACGTACCCACTTTAATCGTGAATGCAAAAAATGACCCTTTTTTATCGGCGGAATGCATTCCGGAAGACTTTGTGAAAACCTTGGACTTTGTCCAATTAGACGCACAAGAAAAAGGAGGGCATTGCGGATTTTATCCGAAGAATTACCAGGGTTATACTTGGTCGGAGAATCGCGCCGAACATTGGTTTAAGAAAAGCGTTTAGAAAAATATACTATGCCTACAGCTCAAGCAGAACCTTTAAAAATTGTCATTGATTTCGATAGCACGTTCACGAAAGTGGAGGGTCTAGATGAATTAGCGAGAATCGCACTTCAAGGAAACCCGAAGCAAGCCGAAATCGTAGGAAAGATCAAAGATATTACCGACCAGGGAATGGTGGGTGCCTATTCTTTCTCGGATTCCTTACGTGACCGCGTGGCTTTATTGCCGGCGAATCGTTCGCACGTGGATCAATTAATCGTTTTTTTAAAGGGTAAAATCTCGGAGTCGTTTAAGCGTAATAAAGATTTTTTAGAGGAGAATGCGGCGCAAATTTTAATCGTATCTTCTGGTTTCAAGGACTTTATTGTTCCTGTTGTGAGTGAAATGGGTATCCCAGCAGAAAACGTGTATGCGAATACCTTCACCTATGATGTGGAAGGCAATATCACCGGCTACGATGCGGAAAATTTATTGTCTCAAGACAAAGGCAAAGTACGTTTATTGCAATCCTTGCAATTAGAAGGGGAGGTTTTCGTGATAGGTGATGGCATCACGGATTATGAATTACGGGAGTCTGGATTAGCGAATAAATTCTTTGCTTTTACCGAAAACGTATCACGTAAGGCGGTGACGGACAAAGCGGATTTCATCGTTCCCTCTTTAGACGAGTTCTTGTACATCAACGGATTAAGTCGCGCACAATCCTATCCTAAATCACGTATCAAAGTATTATTACTAGAAAACGTGCATCCAGGTGCTGTGAATGCATTCAAGAAAGAAGGTTTTCAGGTCGAATTATTAAAAGGTGCGTTGGATGAGGACGAATTGATTGAGAAGATCAAGGATGTGTCTATCATCGGATTGCGTTCGAAGACGAATTTAACGAAGAAGGTATTGGATCACCCGAACGCGTCTCGTTTGATGTGTGTGGGTGCGTTCTGCATCGGTACGAATCAAATCGATTTAGTGGAATGTGAAAAGCGAGGAATCGCGGTGTTCAATGCACCGTATTCGAATACGCGTTCGGTGGTGGAATTATCGATTGGTTTGATGGTGATGTTGACGCGTAATATCTTCGAGAAATCGACGAAAATGCACGCGGGTGTGTGGGATAAATCAGCTACGAATTCGTATGAGATTAGAGGTAAGAAAATCGGTTTAGTCGGTTATGGAAGCATAGGTACGCAGATTTCCGTGATTGCGGAGGCGCTGGGTATGGAGGTATATTTCTATGATATCGTAGATAAATTAGCCTTAGGCAATGCGAAAAAATGCAAAAGCTTACAGGAATTATTGTCCCAAGTAGATTTTGTGAGTTTGCACGTGGACGGCCGCAAGTCGAATACGAATATCATCGGCAAGCAGCAATTCTCTTGGATGAAGGATAATGCCATCTTCTTGAACTTGTCGCGTGGTCACGTGGTGGAAATTCCGGCTTTAGTGGAGGCGATCAAGACGGGTAAAGTGTGGGGAGCGGCGATCGACGTGTTCCCTTACGAACCCAAGACGAATGACGAAGAATTCTTGAATGAATTGCGCGGATTGCCTAACGTGATTTTGACGCCGCATATCGGTGGAAGTACGGAGGAGGCGCAACAGAATATTGGGGAGTTTGTGCCAGCGAAGTTGTTGCAATTCATTAATAACGGTAGTACCTATGGATCAGTGAACTTCCCAGAGTTGCAATTGCCTCCATTAGAGGATGCGCATCGTTTGTTGCATATTCACCACAATGTGCCGGGGATTTTGGCCCAAATCAACCAAATCTTCGCGAAATACCACGTGAACATCATCGGTCAATACTTGAAGACGACAGAAAATACGGGTTATGTGATTACGGATGTGGCCAAAGAATACTCAGAAGAAATCGTCAACGAATTGAAGTTGATCGATAACACGATTAAGTTTAGAATGTTATATTAATATGAGCACCTTTTTCACCCCTGGTCCTGCGGCCTTATTTCCAACGGTTCAGTCCCATTATATGGAGGCTTTTCGCCTAAACCTTGGTTCGATTTCCCATCGTTCCGCGGCTTTCCGTAAGATCTACCAGCACGCAGATGAGCAATTGCGCGAATTATTCGCCTTGCCTAAAAGCCATGCGGTCCTATTTACGGGATCTGCGACGGAGGTGTGGGAGCGTATCATTATGAATACGGTGGAACACGAGAGTTTTCACTTAGTGAATGGATCATTCTCAAAGAAGTTTTTTGATTTTGCGAAGGACCTGCACAAATATGCGAATTCGATGCACAAGCCGTTTGGAGAGGGATTCGATGCGGCAGAAGTAGAGGTGCCAGAATATGCAGAATTGATTTGCTGCACGGCGAACGAGACAAGTTCAGGTGTGCAGATGAAGGCTTCGGAGATTCACAAGATCAAGAAGGCGAACAAGAATAAGTTCGTAGCGGTAGACATGGTTTCCTCAGCCCCATACCCAAATCTGGATTTTAGCTTAGTAGACTCGGCCTTTTTTAGTGTACAAAAGTCGTTCGGAATGCCGGCCGGTTTAGGCGTTTGGTTTGCGAATGAGGCAATGCTAGAGAAGTCAGAGCGCATGAAGAAGCACGAAGGAATCGTGGGGACGTATCACTCGCTTCCGAGCCTTTGGGAAAATTACAAGAATTTTGAGACGCCAGAAACTCCGAATGTGATGGCGATTTATGTATTAGGTAAAGTGGCGGAGGATTTTAACCGAATCGGCGTGGACACCATGCGCAAGGAGACGGATAAAAAAGCAAAAGCCTTGTATGATTTTGCCAAAAAATCAGATAACTTCGAAATATTCGTAGAGAACGAAAATCACCGTTCAGCGACCGTGGTAGTGTTAAATTGCAAAGAAGGAAGCTCGAAAGTGATCTCTACGATCAAAGAAAGAAGTGATATGATTATCGGTTCAGGATACGGAAAGTTAAAAGAAACCCAAATCCGAATCGCGAATTTCCCAGCAGTAAATTTTGACCAAGTTCAGTCTTTAATTGCTGAATTAAGTTCTTTATAATAAACCTAGAACTATGAACAATGGAGCGCCCATTCGGTGGGGTATATTAGCGTGCGGCGGAATTGCTCGCAAATTTGCGGACGATTTAGCTTTTGTAAAAGACGGCTATTTAGCTGCTGTTTCCTCTAGAGAAATTTCTCGTGCGCAAGAATTCGCGTCTCATTATGGACCGGATGTAAAGTGCTACGGCAGCTATGAAGCGATGCTTTCAAGTGGTGAAATCGATGTCGTTTACATCGCTTCTCCACATGGTTTACATCACGAACATACCTTAATGTGCTTGAATGCAGGCCTTCCGGTTTTATGCGAGAAAGCGTTCGCGATTAATTCGAAGCAGGTGGCGGAGATGATCAAGATCGCTCGTGAGAAGAAGATTTTCTTAATGGAGGCCTTATGGACACGTTTCCACCCATCTATTGTTAAACTACAAGAAATACTAGACTCAGGTGTGATCGGTGATATCATTCACTTGGCAGCAGATTTTGGCTTCCCCGCGCCTTACAATGCGGAGGCACGTTGGTTTAATCCTGCGTTAACTGGTGGATCCCTATTAGATATTGGAATCTATCCTTTATTTATTTCCAAATTTGTTCTAGGAAATCCCCTCGAAATGAAGGCGACTGGAGTTATGGCGCCAACAGGTGTGGATATGAATACGTCGATTGCCTTGAAATACAGTTCAGGTGCTACAGCAACCCTATTCTCAACCTTTGCGACGAAGACTGACACGACCTGTGAGATTCACGGAACGAAAGGAAAAATCTTAATGCATACTCGTTTCCACGAGACGAAAGGCATTACAGTAACTATTCATGAAACAGAACAAGAGACGTTCTATGAGACAGAGCGTCTAGGCTGGGGCTATAGTTACGAGGCGGAGGCGGTGCAAGCAGATTTGCGTGCTGGACGCACGGAAAATGCCTTGATGACGCACGCTTTCAGTACGGAATTAATGGCTTTATTAGATGAAATTCGTTCTCAAATCGGTTTAACATATCCAAATGAATAAGATCCTACTTTTCCTGTTTTTATCCTTCAGCGTTTTTGCGCAGAAACCACTCGATCGCTTTGAAAAGGAAATCAGAGCATTTGAAAAGCTAGATTCCATTGCCATGCCAGCAAAAGGGATGAAATTGTTCATTGGTTCTTCAAGTTTCCGTTTGTGGAAAAACTTTGATTCTGATATGAAGGGGATGAATGCCATTAACCGAGGTTTTGGTGGGAGCACTTTAAAAGAAGCCTTGTATTACTTTGACCGGATGGTAGTGAAATACCAGCCGTCTTGGGTTTTTATGTACGAGGGAGATAATGATTTAGCAGGTGGCCAAAGTCCGGAAGAGATTGCCCTGCAGTTCGAGGAATTCTCTGCGCGTTTAGCGAAGCAAGTGCCTAAGGCTAAGTTAGTGTTCGTCTCCGCGCGTCCTAGTTTAGCTCGGGAGGCGATGAAGTCAAAACAACAAGATTTAAATCAGCGAATCGTTGACATCGCTTCGAAGAAAAAAGGACATTATGTCATCGATATGCACTCCCCATTTTATAACGCGGACGGTACTTTAATGCAGGATATTTTCGTAGCAGATCGTTTGCACCTGAATGAAAAGGGTTACGTGATTTTCGCGAAACAGATACAAAACTTCATTCAAAAGTATGCCAAATAGGGATGTTTTAAAGGGGGATTGGTTATCGAATATTTCGGTAGACTGCGTTATTTTTGGATTTCAAGAGAAACAATTAAAGGTACTATTGTTGAAGTTTAAAAATAACGAAGTCTGGACTCTACCGGGTGGATTTATCGGTAAAGAGGAGGATGCGGATGAGGCTGCAAAGCGCGTCTTGTGGCAGAGAACCGGATTAGAGGATATCTACTTGCAACAGTTTCATGCCTTTGGCGACCTCAAAAGAAATATAGGGGCGTTTGAAAAGCACGAGGAAATAAACCTCGCTATGGGTCGCTCTAAAGAAGATTTAACTTGGTTGTCTAATCGCTATATCACGATCGGTTATTATGCCTTAGTGGAGTATTCGAAAGTGCAGGTGACTTTGAATGATGTGTCGGATGATTCAGCCTGGATGGATGTAGATCAGATTCCATCTTTGTTTTTAGATCACAATGCGATTATTAATAAGGGTTTAGCCCATTTGCGTTCTTCGATTGATTCGCATCTAGCAGCCTTTAATTTATTGCCGGAGACCTTTACGATGTCTGAATTGCAGCAGGTCTATGAGACCATTTTAGGCAAGCCAATAGTCAGGACTAATTTCCAGCGCAAGATGTTGAGCTTGGATATTCTGGAGCGTATCGAAAAGAAATACACGGGAGGAGCTCACAAGGCCCCTTATTTGTATCGTTTGGACAAGAAAAAAGCGGAGGCTTTTATGTCCTCCGCTTCTTAAAGCTTATCCCATATTATGGTAGACGTTCTGCACATCGTCGTCTTCTTCTAGACGCTCGATCAGCTTCTCCACGTCAGCAACTTGTGCATCTGTTAGTTCTTTCGTTTCATCCGGGATGCGTTCGAAATCAGCACCCATTAATTCATAGCCTTTTTCCTCTAAGAATTTTTGAATAGCTCCAAAAGCGGTAAATTCTCCATAGATATTGATTTGATTCGTTTCTTCATCTAAGAAAACCTCATCTCCACCTAAGTCAATGAGGTCAAATTCTAATTCTTCTAAATCAATTTCTGGTTTTGCTGCGATTTTAAAAACGGACTTCCGCGTAAAGATGAAGTCTAACATTCCTGTTGTTCCTAAGCTACCACCACATTTGGTGAAAGAGGAGCGGATGTTTGCCACGGTGCGGTTGATATTATCTGTTGTTGTTTCCACTAAGATGGCAATACCATGTTGTGCATATCCTTCGTATACAATCTCTTTGTAATCCTCTTGGTCTTTAGAAGTAGCGCGTTTGATGGCACGCTCTACGTTTTCCTTCGGCATGTTTACGGCCTTCGCGTTTTGGATGATGGCACGCAAACGCGAGTTTGATGTAGGATCTCCACCGCCAGCTTTTACAGCAATCACAATATCCTTACCGATTTTGGTGAAGGTTTTGGCCATTTGACCCCAACGTTTGAATTTTCTCGCTTTTCTAAATTCGAAGGCTCTTCCCATAGTTCATTTATTTACAGTGCAAAAATAAAACAAGCAGATTGAATTCCGCTATCTGAGTTAAAAAAAATCCCCCTACAGACCCCCGCTTGATACCTGAGAAATTTGGCTAAATTGCAGGAATGAAAAAACTCCTTATCCTCTTTTTGTTGATTTGCGGCACGTCTCTTTATGCCCAGAAGAAGAACGAAAATTTTCAAATGCTTATCAAAAAAACTACAGGCCCCATTAAAATTGATGGAGTTATAGATGAAAATGCGTGGTTTCAGTCCGCTGCCGTGAGTGATTTTATGATGTGTAATCCCTTCGACTCTCTGTGTGCTCAGGTACGCACGGATGTGAAGATGACCTATGACGATAAATACATTTACATTTCGGCAGAGTGTTTTTTGAAAGAGCCGGGCGCCTTTGTGGTAGAGTCGATGAAGCGGGATTTTGGTTTTGGGGTAAATGATAATTTTTTAGTGTTCATTGATACCTTTGAAGATAAGACGACGGGATTTGCCTTTGGGGCGAATGCGGCAGGGGCGCAATGGGATGGACAGATGTCTGAGGGCTCTAAAGTGAATTTAAACTGGGATAATAAGTGGGAATCAGCCACGACCTATAAACGGGATTCTTGGATTTTCGAAGCGGCGATTCCGTTTAAGTCCATCCGTTATAAGGGCAATCTTCAACGCTGGGGGATTAATTTTTCCCGCTATGATTTGAAAGCCAAAGAAAAATCTGCCTGGGCTCCTGTCCCTCGGCAATTCCCTACCGCTTCTTTAGCCTTCGCTGGTGTATTGGTTTGGGATACTCCTCCACCTACCCCTAAGAAGAATATCTCTTTTATTCCGTATGTTTTATCAGGCGGCACGGCAAATTATGAGACGAAAGACCCAACTAAAATGCGCAATCAAATAGGGGGTGATATTAAGGTGTCGATTAATTCAGGGTTGAATTTAGATATGACCTTGAATCCGGATTTTTCTCAAGTGGATGTGGATAGGCAGCAGACTAATCTAGACCGTTTTGAGCTATTTTATCCTGAGAAAAGACAGTTTTTTATTGAGAACTCTGATTTGTTTGATGGATTTGGAACAGAGAGCATTCGGCCTTTCTTTACGAGAAGAATCGGTATTGCCTTGAATCCTAAAACGGGAATTTATGAGCAGACACCTATTACGTATGGAGCGCGTTTAAGTGGTAAACTGAATCAGGATTGGCGAATTGGAGCCTTGAATGTGCAGTCTGAGCGGAATGAAGTGAAGGGGGTGCCCACTCAAAACTATTCTATGGTTGCTCTGCAACGCAAGGTATTTGCGCGTTCGAATATAGGGGCTTACATGGTGAACAAACAATCATTTCTCGACTCTGATTTGCAGCGATCTAATGGTTTTCAGGCCTTTAATCGTGATGTGGGTTTTGAGTATAATTTAGCGTCCGCTAATAATTTTTGGACGGGAACGCTCTTTTATGCGAACACGATTAGTCCTTTGCAAAAGGATAGGAGTTTTGCGCAAGCAGCTGCTTTGGCCTACAAAGACAATAACTGGACATTTGGAATTAAAGAATCCTGGGTAGGGGAGAACTATAATCCTGAAACGGGTTATGTGCCTCGGATTAACTTTTTCCAAGTACAGACGGATGCCGCAAAGAATTTTTACCCGAAAGACAAAACTACGAATGTCTTTTACACGACATTATCAGCCATGTCGGTGAGCTATTGGAACAACCAGGGCACATATACCGATAATACCACCTATATCGCCTACGATGGAACGATGAAGGATCGCTCGACTTTTGGGGTGTATCTTTCCTATGATTATGTGAAATTATTGTATGATTTCGATGCAACACGTATGGGGAATACGCCTTTAAAAAGGGGGACAGACCACGACTGGTACGCATTGAATGCGCGTTATGGTTCTTCGCCCATTAAGTTATTTACGTACTCTCTCACATCCCGGATTGGCGGTTATTACGGGAATGGCTGGCGTACGGGCGTTACGGCGGATATCGGTTATCGTTTTCAGCCTTATGGAAGTTTTTCGGTGGCCTTGGATTATAATGATATCGTAGACGTCTACGTGCCTGGGGTGGATATAGCGGGTAAGGACTTTTCTCGGTTAATTTCTTCTAAATTTTGGATTATTCGACCAAAAATCGATATTACCTTTACGAATAAATTGTTCTTTGCGACCTTCTTTCAAATCAACCAGCAAACGAAAAACGTTAATTTAAATGCGCGACTGCAATGGCGTTACAAGCCAGCATCTGACTTTTTTCTCGTTTACACGGATAATTATTTTCCAGAAATCATGAAAATTCGTAACCGTGCAGTAGTGTTGAAATTGAATTATTGGCTTAATTTGTAATCTAAATAAATCACATATCTATGAAAAAGTACTTATTGTTATTATCCTGTTTAGTTTCTTTCTCTGTTTTAGCACAGAAAGCAATTCCATCACCCCCAGCTGTTGTTACACAAAAAGTGGGTAATACGGAAGTGATGATTAAATATGCACAACCTTCAACTAAAGGCCGTTTGGTTTTCGGTAAGAAAGAGGCGAAAGCCTTAGTACCTTATGGGGAAGTTTGGAGAACAGGCGCGAACGAAGCGACTACGTTCGAGATTTCAAATGATATCACGGTTCAAGGTAAAACCTTAGCAAAGGGTGTTTATTCTTTATTATCTATCCCAGGTGAGTCAGAATGGACGATTATCTTCAACAAAGAAGCTAAAATGTGGGGAGCTTATACCTACAAAGAAGCGAATGATGTTCTTCGCGTAAAAGCGCGTGTAAGTGAGCACGCGCACACAGAAAAATTCACCATCGGCGTTACAGCTGCTGGTCAAGTGACTTTAGATTGGGATAAATCATCTGTTTCTTTTTACCTGAAATAAAATCAAGAAGTTGATAAAAAAGCGGCTCAGAAATGGGTCGCTTTTTTTATTGCCAAAATTCGTTTGAATTCCACATTCCTTTGGCTATTTTTACTCGCAATTGACGATAAATAAAGAATATATGAAAAAGGTATTGATAGCGGAAGATAGCTCAGTGATCCAAAATTTAGCAAAGAAGATTTTAGAATTTCAAAATTTTGAGATCCACGCCGTGAAAAACGGACAACAAGTATTAGATGAATTAGCGAAAGCTGAATTCGATATTATCTTACTTGATATCAATATGCCCGTAATGGACGGTATGGATTGTGCTCGTTCTGTACGTGCACTAGCAGATAAGAAAAAAGCGGCCATTCCGATGATTGCGATCACCGGAAATGC
Organism: Bacteroidota bacterium; assembly: GCA_041157105.1. Lineage (GTDB taxonomy): Bacteria > Bacteroidota > Bacteroidia > Cytophagales > Spirosomataceae > Aquirufa. The sequence goes on from JBEBDF010000038.1 coordinate 11,955, forward strand.
ACGCAATTATTCAATGGATGATTTCAAAGCAGCTGGATTTAATGATTTCTTAGCTAAACCTTTGAACTTCGATTCATTGGTTTCTCAGGTGAAAGCCTTAACAGAATAAGCTCATGTCCCCTTCTAAAGTAACGTTTTTAGGAACGGGAACTTCGCAGGGGATTCCGATGATTGCTTGTAACTGTTCAGTTTGTCAGTCTACAGACGAGCGAGACAAGCGTCTACGTGTTTCGATTCATGTCGAAATAGGCGGTAAAAGTTTTATCATTGATACGGGTCCTGATTTTCGTCAGCAGGTCCTTCGGGCCGGAATTAAGCGTTTGGATGCCGTCCTTTATACACATGAACATAAAGATCATACCGCCGGAATGGATGATGTGCGTGGATTTAATTTTCACCAACAATCTGCCATTCCTTTGTATGCCCGCGCCCAGGTCATAGCGCAGTTGAAACAAGAGTTTGCTTACGCTTTTGGAGATAATAAATACCCGGGTGTGCCTGAAATTGATGTATATGAAATCGATGGTCAGCCATTCACGTTGCAAGGAATTGATATTCAACCGGTATTTGTAAAGCATTATTATCTAGATGTCTTGGGGTTTCGGTTTGGAAGTTTTGCCTATGTGACGGATGCGAACTCCATAGCCCCAGAGGAACAGGATAAATTACGGAATTTGGATGTCTTAGTGATTAATGCTTTGCGCAAGACCTCCCATATTTCGCATTATACCCTAGCAGAAGCACTTGATTTGATCGCTGATTTAAAGCCTAAAAGGGCCTATATTACCCACATTAGCCACCAAATGGGGCTGCATGCTGAAGTTAATAAAGAGTTGCCACCTAACGTTTCACTTGCTCATGATGGGCTTGTCTTAGACTTCTGATATGTCGTTAAAAGCTGTTTTGTTTGATATGGATGGAGTGATTGTGGATAATTTACCATATCACGTGGAGGCTTGGTTACTGTTTTGTGAGCGTAATGGTATTCCTTTAACGAAGGAGGTTTTTTACAAAGAGTTAAACGGAATGAATTCGAAGGATACCTTCGAATGGTTTTATAAAAAAGAGATGACCCAGGCTGAGGTGGAGGTTTTAGAAGATGAAAAAGAATTGCTTTACCGTGGATTTTATGCTGAGCATAGAAAGCTAGCGGAAGGGTTACTCACTTTTTTACAGGATCTGCGATCAAGAGGTATTAAAACGGCCTTAGCTACTTCAGCGGGGCCTGGAAATATAGATTTTATTGTAGATGGCTTAGGTATCCGGGACCAGTTTGATGCTATAATTGGTGGCGCAGAAGTCACTAAAGGTAAGCCTGATCCAGAGATATATGTGAAAGCAGCAGCACTTGTAGGAGTTTCACCGGAGTATTGTTGGGTAATTGAGGATTCCCTTCAAGGGATTGCTTCTGGACTTGCCGCTGGTGCTCGAGTGGTAGGAATAACGACCTCTCATACGGCGGAGGAATTAGCTCATACACAAGTGATTGCCTCCAATTTTGTTGGTTTATATGAAAAAATAGCAGCTTTATGAGAATACTGTCAATCTTATTCGTCTTTATTAGCCTAGCGGCATATTCTCAAAAGGGACGTCCTAAAATGGAAATGGTACCTGGCATTATGATTCAGGAATATACGCCTGAATTCATGGGTTTAAAACGCGATTTACCAGAAGGATATACGGAATCAATGCGCGCCATATTAGCGCAAGCTGAGGCGATCAAACTCGAAGCAACTTCCCAAACCCAAGCCTCAGCAACCATCAACTTAACGTTTGAAACACCTCCTCCTGCAGATATAAAAGCTGTTTTTGAGAAAGCAGCAGCCACCTGGTCTACTGTATTTTCATCAGATGTACCCATTACTATTTATGTTAAATGGGCACCCTTAGCTGCCAATGTTTTAGGGAGTGCAGGGACTACAGCAAATATCCGAAACTTTGTGGGAGCTAATCGTTTAAATACATTTTATCCCATCGCTTTAGCTGAGAAAATGGCGCATAAAAACTTGAATGGGAATAACCCTGATGTAGTAGCGACCTTTAATTCTGACTTTAAGGATTGGTATATTGGAACAACTGGAGTACCTGAAAGCTCTCAAATCGACCTTTATTCGGTTGTGTTACATGAGATGGGACACGGTCTTGGATTTATTGGTCAAATATCTGTTACTGATGGTAAGGCAGGATATGGTTATCCTGGTATTTTTGACCAGTATTTGATTAACTCTGCGAAAGCTTCATTAACGGATACCACTAAGTTCAAGAATCCATCCACGGCACTTTACAGTCAAATAATCTCTAATGATATTAGTTTATCCTCACCTTCGATTTTAAATGCAAATGGAGGTGCTGCAGCCAAAATCTATGCGCCAACAACCTTTAAAGAAGGGTCTAGTATCTACCATGTGGACCAATCAACTTACGGTGTGGCAAGTCCTAATGCCTTAATGACACCTCAAATTGCAAGAGGAGAGATTACTCATTCCATAGGCCCTATCGTTAGTTCTGCCTTTAAAGATTTTGGCTGGTATTCTTCTAATTTGATAGGTGAGGAATATAGTGACACAGAGGATCAGTCGACAGATAAAATTTTTTCTGTGAAAGTGTTTTCGGATACGCTTTGGGATGAATCCTCCTTGAAACTTTATTTAGCTATTAATTCGAATTCATTTAATCCTATTTCTACTTTTTCCAAATCCGGAAATACCTATTCCTATACCTTGCCTAAAAGTGCGACGCCACGAAATATCAAGTATTACTGGTATGCTCAAGAAAAATCCGGTAAAAAATTTGTTACCCCAGCTGAAGCGCCGCTCATAACTGGGACACCCTATGGTAGTTTTTTTGAGTTCAACATTGCCCCTGATACCACTAAACCGGAGGTGGTATTTGCAAACTCATTGAAGTATGTTTTCAGTTCACAGAACGTAATTCCGCTACCTACCTTGCTAGCTGCTGATAACATTGGTATTGATACGGTATACATGGAGTACTCTATCAATAATGGTTCTGTGATTCGAAAAGGTTTCAAAAAAATCGCTGGATTTAACTTTAGTTATTCGAATAGTTTTGAATTCGCTGCGGGCCTATTGAAGGCAGGTGATGTGATTAAATACCGAGTTATAGTTAAAGACAAGGCAAAAATCACCAATGTTGTCACGCTTCCTGCCACCGGCAATTTCGAATTTACAGTCCTAAGTTTGCAGGCCCCTGTAGGAAGTTATATTCAAAATTTTGATACGACTCCCTCTTCAGATTTTTATTTAAAAGGTTTCAGTTTTGCAAAGCCCAACGGCTTCTCTACTATAGGATTACATAGTCAACATCCTTATGCGGATGGTACTGAGGAATCATATGATGGTGCCGGCGGGTCAGATAAGTTCACAAATAATGATGCCATTTTACTAAAACCCATTACAGTTCGAGCCGATACGGCGAAAATAATTTTTGATGAAGTGGTTTTGGTTGAACCGGGTGAAGCGGGAGCTCCTTTTTTAAATCCTAACGGAACAGTTAATCGACAATTCTTTGATTATGTAATAGTACAAGCCTCTAAAGATGCGGGGAAAAACTGGTTTAATTTAATCAATGGCTGGGATTCGAGTCAATCCCCATTGTGGTTAGGCGTGTTTAATTCAGGTAGTGATGCGAAGGGAAATTCAACAGGTGTGGGCACATCTACCTTGTTTATAAAAAGGGAAATCGACTTACTTTCTTCTGGCATTTTTAAAGCTGGAGATCAAGTAGTATTACGTTTTCGATTGCATGCAGATGTAGGTGCCTATGGCTGGGGTTGGGCAATTGATAATTTAGCGATTCAAGAACAAGTAGCTCCACCACCGCCACCACCGCCACCACCACCACCGCCATTGGTTTTAGCGGCTGAGCCTGCTTCCTATTCAGCAGAATTGCAGGTTACTCCTAATCCTTCCTCTCAGCTTTTCCGGGTGAAATTAAGAGTAGGTTCTTCAGATGAGCCAATAAAAGTTGGGATATTAAATGGCTCAGGACAGTGGGTTCAGCAAGAAAGCATACAGGTGAAAGGCGGAATAGTAGATAAACTATTTGATGTTTCTACGCTGCCAGCAGGAATGTATTATGTTCAGGTAATTGCCAATGGAAGCGTATATAATAAGCGAATTATTGTGGTTCGCTAAGGCCTAGCAAAGCTTTTTACTTATCTTTGTAGTCTTAATCATTAAAATTAGCCCTATGTCTTGGTTTTCAAGAAAAGAAAAAGGAATTGTTACCCCCACCGCCTCTAAGTTAGATGCTCCGGATGGTTTGTGGTACCAGTGTCCTTCTTGCAAAAAAGCGATTCATACGCGCGAACACCGCCTGTTTGCCTATACTTGTTCGGGTTGTAATTACCACGAAAAGATTGGTTCTCAAGACTATTTTGAGTTGTTATTTGACAATTCTCTTTATACCGAATTAGATCCTATGATGGGTTCTGGAGACCCATTGGAGTTTACAGATACAAAAAAATACACGGACCGAATTAAAGCCACAGAATATAACACAGGCTTGAAAGATGCGGTTAGAACAGCCTATGGTGAGATTAACGGATTGCCTATCTGTATTTCAGCTATGGACTTTAATTTTATTGGAGGATCGATGGGGTCTGTCGTAGGAGAGAAGATTACACGAGGAATGCGTCATTCGTTAGAAACAGGGAAGCCATTTTTGATGATTTCTCGCTCTGGTGGTGCACGTATGATGGAGGCTGGTTTCTCTTTAATGCAGATGGCCAAAACCTCTTCTTTAATCGCCCTCCTCGCAGAAGCTAAGATTCCTTATATCTCTTTGATGACCAATCCGACCACCGGTGGTGTGACGGCATCCTTCGCAATGCTAGGCGACTTCAACATCGCTGAGCCCGGTGCTTTGATAGGCTTTGCTGGCCCGCGTGTTATCAAAGAAACGATCGGAAAGGATTTACCTAAAGGGTTCCAAAGCGCCGAATTCGTAGAGGAACATGGCTTCTTAGATTTCATCGTTGATCGCAAAGATTTAAAAGACAAATTGAGTTCCTTGTTAGGGATGTTGAAATAAATAAAAAAGCCAGCAGTTCAGCTGGCTTTTTTATTGCAGAATCCTCTAGAATATTTTTATTCATGCAACCAACGCAGGTAATCATCCTGCGTTTCAAAAGCGATTACATTAATTTCCCCATTGAGCACCTTGGGCCAACTGTTTTTATAGATGGAAAGTAAAATCAACATGTTTTTAGAATAAGGCTCGTGAAGTGTTAGTTTGTTTTCTTTTGATACAATATTGATGCTTAAAGATGTTTTACCCTCCTTAACTAACACAATATCTTCCACTAAATCCCAAGGGAAAATCAGTTGCAATTCACTTTCTTCCTTATAATTACTATAAAATCCATCCACATTGACATACAAAAAGCCGGCTAATGCTTTTTCTGATACATGAACTATGGAGGTAAAAAAGAAAGGCTGTTGATTGCCAGTGTCGTACCCAAGTTCGCTTAAGGCAGTTTTTACATATACCAATGCAGTTAAGGCTTTCTCTTTCTTTATTTTCTCGGAAGCAATTGCAACTAACTCATCACTATCTAAGTCAAAATCTCCCAAATTAATTTCTGTAGCATCAGAATCGTCTGCCAAGACATAATCAGCCCAATTGATTTCAGTGGAGTTAGAACTAGTATCTATTTTGATTTTTTGGTCCCCTAATTTAGTTTTTTCTAAGGCCATAATTACCAATTATTAGACAAGAGGGGATAAAACAAAATTGTAATGGACAAAAATGACTTTTTTTGTCCACAAAAAAAAGCCCGCTATTTCTGGCGGGCTTTTTCATATAAAATCTAAAGATTATTCTTCGATTACTGCTGCGGCTACTGGAACTGCCTTAGCACGAGATTTCTTTTCTTTTTCTGGAGCTGGAATCACATCTTCAACACCTGCGAATACACGTCCGCAATGCTCGCAAACTAAGATTTTCTTTTTGTCTTTGATATCTGTTTGACGTTGTGGAGGTACAGAGCTGAAACATCCGCCACAAGCACCACGCTTAACTAAAACAACCGCTAGGCCGTTGCGTGCATTATCACGTAGTTTTGTATACGATTTTAAAAGACGCTCATCTACAGACTTCACTGCTTTCTCGCGATCTTTTAATGATTTTTGCTCTTCTTCCTCGCTTTCCGCGATGATTACTTGTAATTCATTTTGCTTGATCTCAAGATCTTTCTTGCGCTCAAACAAGTTTGATTCTACGGAAGCGATTTCGTCATTTTTGTTCAAAACTTTGAAATCGATTTCTTTGATACGCTTATCTGCGATTTCCATTTCAATTCCTTGCAATTCAATTTCTTTAGAAATTGCATCGAATTCGCGGTTATTGCGCACATTCATTTGTTGTTCCTTGTACTTAATGATTAAGTTATCAGAGTTTTTCTTTGCGATTCTGTAGTTAGCGATTTGCTCTTCAAAATCAGCTACGTCTTGCTGGAATTTAGCCAAACGAGTCTCTAAACCCATGATCTCATCTTCTAAATCACGAACTTCTTCCGGTAAATCACCGCGTACTTTCTTGATATTATCTAACGTTGAATCAATGGTTTGAAGCTTTAAAAGGGCCTCTAACTTTTGGGCAATCGTTGTTTCGGTAACTGTAGCCATTATTCTAATTTATTTGAATTGTCTAACCTCTCTCGTTTTAAGCGAAACGTACCGGATTGGTATTG
>JBEBDF010000039.1:0-18118 GCA_041157105.1 Bacteroidota bacterium
ACTCTTTCATAAGCAAACGCATTTACTTTAGTAGGATCTAATCCAGGTATATCTAAACCAAAACCTCCTTGTCCATAAATACTAGCATCCACCGTGTAGGCAGATATTTTAGCTCGATTAAATCCAGCTGCCAACTTATTTCCAGCGGAAACATACGATTTAGGTGTTGCTCCAGCTTTCCACAGTGTTGATTGTGAACTTAAATTGTAAATGACACGAGCCGCCTCAAAATCATCAATAAAGGCGTTTCCTTGCACGCGATCATTCACATTAGGAATTAACTTAGCGAACTCTCCCTGAAAATCAATAACAGATGTCTCTTTAGTTGAAATCAAAGGTAACTTATCCAAAAAACGTGTAAGCCCTTGAGAATTCTGCAAGATACTCGCATCAAACCCAATTAAGGTATTATTAACAGGTTCATTCCCCATGGCCACCCGTCTAAAAAAGGCTGGCGGACTTTCGGACATATTCTGAATTGTAGCGCCTAAATGTACATTTTTGCCTAAATTATAATCTAAACGTGTACCCAAAAGCGTTCTAATTTGATTCGAAAATAAGTCTGGCTTTTCGTAACAAACCTTAATCTCTCTTCCAGAACTAAAAACTCCCTCATTAATAATCTTCACTCGACCAGATTGCGGCTCCACGATATAATCTGTTCCAGGCGCTAAGGATTGACCGCCAGCTGTCACCGTAACCGATTTTGCTTCTACCCCAAATGGTAATGAGATATCCCCACCAACCCCAGATTGAAATGATCCTTTAATGAAAAACTTGTTTTTAGTGGTAATTTGGGCCGCGTCGACTTGTGTACCTGAATACAATTTATCAAACACATATTTATCGACTAAATTACTTTCACTCGCCGTAAACTTTGCTTTTAAATTATTTCCAAAAGGTTCAAGAACAGGGAAAATGATCTTTCCATTCTTCGCATCAATCGTAATATCGTCTACATAATCAAAGTTCCCATCGGGTTGCGGATCTCCTGCAAAATTCAATTTATCTAAGCCCAAAACTTTAACTAACGGAATATCCTTAAAATTTGCGCCTTCTATTAAATTACTATTATCTATCCCTGTTGCATCGTCTTTATAGACAATTCTTAGCTGAAAATTTTGTTTAGTTAAAGAGGAGGTATTTAATGAATAAATATTTTTCATCATTAAATCCCACATTGGATGCGGTTTTCCAGTGGAAACTGAATTCAAGTTATTCCGAATAGTACTTGATTTTAGCATTTTTAAAATCAGTACCTCATCGTCTTGGCGAGCTTGATAATCTTCGGTTAATTCTCCTACCTTATACTTTCTGCCGTTTAAAGTATACTCATATGATACGGCCAAAACCTCATCATTACGTATCGGAGCTACCAAGGAAATATAACCTAACTGCGAATTGAATTTAAACTCCCTATCTGATAAGCGTTTTGCCCCTTTTAATACATCAAAATCAGTACCTCGTGTTAGATTATAAGTAGATTCTAAACGATCCGTCACCTCATTAGACTTCCTTAAATTAGGATCAGCTAGTAGTTTGGCATACATCCCATTTGCCTTATTATCCACCGGACTAGTGGGATTAACGGGTTGAAATATTGGATTGGTATTATTATAAGGGCTTGCTTCCCCTAAATCATACAAGGAAACTAAATTACGAAGTGACTCAGTACTCTGTGTACGATTGGTCACATAGACCTCCACCCTGGTTACCGTAATTCCACTAGATATTACCGGCAAATTCTTTAATGCACGTTCATAATTGTTCCTAAAATAGGAGGATAAGAAAAAGTGACGATTCTCATCGTATTGATCCACCCTTACTTCAAAATTCTTTCCCTGAGTTCCACCTTTTAATGTAATGCAATCCTGTTTAGATCGTTGCTGAGCAGCCACGACTGTCATATCGAGTGCACCGAAACGCAACAAGGTTTTAACACCAAACAAATTCTGTACCCCTGGTATCAATTGAGAATTTAAGGTCCAGGAAGTGTTTCCAACTTCAATATTTTGCAGAATATCTTCTTCTTGTGTCCTCCAATTCAGTTTTAATTGGTTTTGAAAATTAAAACTAGCCTTCGTATCAAAATTGACGTTTAAATTTAGCTTATCACCAATTTTTCCTTGAAAGTTAATTTGTGCTTGTTCGTTAAAAAATAGATTACCTACATATCGTAATTGAACAGGAATGGCAGGATTATCCACATACTGGCCCATATAACCCACATCAAGCAGTAAGGAACCATTAGGTTTAAAGGAAACTTCTGTTCCTCCAAAAATTCGATCAATCGATGGTGGTAATTCAATTTTAGGGAATAATCCTCTAGACTTCAAATTACTGCTGCCGTCTAAACTTTTAGAATAAGTTTGCCAAAAGCTTCTATTCACATCCTGGTTTTGCAATCGATTAAACGTGGTAAAATCTGTTGCATTAGTTGAGCCAGTCGCATCTTTTTGAATAACCAATTTATTATCTGATTCAAAAAAATAAAGGGAATTTGGCTTTTTAGAATAAATTGAAAAAGGGGACTTTGATGTCGATCGATTAGGTTTTTTTAAGGTCAATCTAGGTTTTTTACCAGATTTAGAAACAGAATCAATTTGTGAATAACTCGAAAAAGACAATACAATTCCTACAACCCATAAAAAGGATAAAATGAAGGAAAATATATGTCTATTAAGCGCTTTCAACTATCGCAAGGCTAATTTGATTAAATTTTCAACGGAAGCTTCAGGGTTCGATTTTAAGATACTTTCCAAACTTTTTTCTGCAGCAGTCCGTGGAATGCCTAACGTAACTAAAGCCGCTAATGCTTCTTGTTTATTTCCAAAGTGTACATCGTGAGAGGCTATTCCTGCTTCCACGAAAAGAGCATCTTTCTTGCATTTATCCTTTAATTCTAAAATTACACGCTGAGCAGATTTAGAACCAATTCCCTTAATGGACTGAATCAGTGCAATATTTTCATTCATAATCGCAGAACGAATTTCGTTCGAAGAGAAGGAAGATAACATCATTAATGCTGTACTTAATCCAATTCCAGACACAGATATCAAATCAAGAAATAATAATTTCTCGTCCATAGAATGAAAACCAACTAAGGTATGAGAGTCCTCTTTGACCTGCAAATGTGTATACAGCTTACAAAGCTCTACTCCATCAGCTAATGCGGCATAGGTCTGTAAGGAGATTTTAACCTCATAACCTACTCCATTCACATCGATAATCACATGAGCGCGATCTTTGTGTGCTAATTTACCTTTCAAATAAGCTATCATAATTACCTGCGTTTACGGCGTTTTTTAGATTTGGTTTTCTTCTTTTTTGAAACCTTTTTCTTTTTCTTAGTTGATGCCGGTTTTTTCCACTTTTGAGAAGATTTTACTTTTGCTAGTTTAAAATAAACTAGGATTTGCCCCTTTCTTAACTTAGTTCCTTTGATTCTATTTATTCGCTTTAGCTCAGAAATACTGAGTCCTAACTTCCTGGCAACCCTTGAAAGTGTTTCCCCACTTCTAACTTTATAGGTATACCTTTTGGCCACTGGAGATGGTTCTTCTATCGTCTGAGAAGTGTCTATTTCTAACAAATCTGGCGATGTCAAATCTACTCTGGCTGAATCTAAAATTTGAGCTCTATTCTTTAAAAAGTAGGAAAAATGACTTCTAGGTATATGTACCTTAACTTGCTGCGCATTTTTGGGTAAAAAATGTGATAAAATATGCGGATTAAGACGCTTTAGGGTATCTAATGAAAATCCGGTTAATTGTGTTAGGGTATTCAAATTCAAGTAACCACTGACCAGAATGCTATCCTTCGGAATGTCAATCGCCCAATTCTCCGGCTGAATAGAATGATCCCAATGGTAATTCATCATGTAGGTTATCGCAATGAATTGAGGAACATAAGCCCTTGTTTGGGCAGGTAAGCAAGCATAAATCCCCCAAAAATCATTCGAACCTCCACAGCGACGCATCGCTCTTTTTACATTAGAGGGACCCGTATTATAAGCCGCTAAGGCAAGATGCCAATCTCCAAATGTTTTATACAGTCTTTTCAAATATTGACATGCCGCGTCTGTCGCTCTTTCGGCATCGAATCGCTCATCAATATATTGATCCACCCGCATCCCAAAGTCCCCTCTCGCTGTATACGGCATAAATTGCCATAAACCACCTGCTCCCTTATTTGAAATGGCCTTATTTTCTAAACCTGACTCAATCAGCGACAAATATTTCAATTCATCTGGTAAGCCATATTTCTTTAAATACTTCTCATACAAGGGGAAATAGATATCCTTACGCTCTAACATGCGCTGGGTAAAACTTGCCTTGCGAAAGGCAAAAATTTCGACAAACTGGTGCGTGATAATATTGTAATGTAATGGAATCTCGTTCTCCAACTTTTTTAAACGATCTTGAATTACTCCAGGGTCGATACTGAAAGCCGGGGGACCACCTTGCTCTACTTTGGCCAATGAATCAATTTGATTTAAATCATAGGCAGTTTGATAGGCCCCTGTTATTTGTCCATAGGAAATAGAGGAGATAAATAAACAAGAAAGAAGAACAAATCTATTCCAAATCATCGCTTAATATTTCACCTATATGTAACAATTTATCCTCTTGAAATGGACTGGCCATCAGTTGAAATCCCATCGGTAAACCTACGGAATCGGTTCCCATCGGTATGGAAAGACCCGGAATTCCTGCCACATTGGCTTGAACCGTAAACAAATCTCCCAAATACATTTGAATCGGATCAAGTGTCTTTTCCCCCAAGCGATAGGCTGTCGATGAGGTCGTAGGAGAAATAATAAAATCATACTCAGCTAAAATAGCTAGAGTTTTGTCTTGAATTAAGCGACGTACTTTTTGGGCCTTCGTATAATAAGCATCGTAATAATCCGCACTCAAAACAAAGGTGCCTAACATAATACGGCGCTGTACTTCTTCTCCAAAACCTTCATGACGCGTACGCTTATATAGCTGCATTAAATCAACCGGATTAGCCGTTCGATGTCCAAACTTCACTCCATCAAATCGAGCTAAATTAGAACTCGATTCAGCCGTAGTTAACACATAATAAGTGGGCAACAACTGATCAATATAAGGAAAATCAACACCTTCTACGGTATATCCCAAACCCTTTAATCTATCCAATTGCGCTTCAAATGCCGTTTTAATCTCCGGTTGAAGACTAGGATGCTCCACTACTTCCTTGATGTAAGCTACACGCTTTTTATCCTTCTGAGCTACAGGAAGAGCTGAACTCAAGGTACTATCCTGACCATCGTCACCTTTAATGATATCTAATACTAAACGGGCATCCGAAACATAATTTGAAATAGGACCAATGGTATCAAATGAGGATGCATAAGCAATTAAACCCCAACGAGAAACTAATCCATAGGTAGGTTTTAAACCAACTACTCCACAAAATGCTGCTGGCATACGGATTGAACCACCTGTATCCGTTCCTAAAGAAACTTGGCACATTCCGGCTTGAACAGCTACTGCAGAACCACCAGAACTACCTCCCGCCACGTAGGCAGGATTCGCGAAATTCAGAACTGGGCCATACGCCGAATTTTCATTGGTACTACCCATTCCAAACTCATCACAGTTTTGACGACCTATGATAATCGCATCCTCATCTAACAAACGCTGAACTGCCGTAGCAGAAAAAGTCGATTTAAAGGAGTTCAATATTTTACTTCCGGCATACGAATGGTGCCCTTCATAACAAAGTAAGTCTTTAATACCTATGACTAAACCTGCTAATTTACCTGCTGTCCCATCTTTAATTTTAGCATCAACAAGTACAGCCCGAGCAATCGCTTCCTCCTCATACACTTCTAAAAAAGCATTCAAAGCTTTATTATGTGCATGAATTTGATCTAAATGACTCGCGACAATCGAAGAAACAGAAAGCTCACCCGCTAACAATTTCTCCCTGATTTTCGCATAGGGCTGACTCGTATAACTCATTAAAAATGGGAATCTTTATAAACACAAAAGCATAGTTGAATTTCTTCAACTATGCAGATATAGGGAAATAGAGTGACTTATTCTTTCGTATCGTCTAACTCCTTATTGATTTGATCTTTTACATCATTCTTCGCATTTTGAAACTCGCGAATACCTTTGCCTAAGCCTTTCATCAATTCCGGTAGTTTCTTGCCTCCAAAAAACAACAAAATCAATAAACCGATCAGTAACATTTCGCCACCACCGAGGCTATTTAAAAATAATAATATGCTTGCAGTCATCATATCGTGTTTTGTCTAAATTTTCGTAAATATATTTAAAAAAGGTTAATTATTCGTGTATTTAAAGATGTTTTTCAAACTCATCAAGCTCCTCTTTGATCGCCTTCCCTACCCAAACTACGATGGCTAAATCATCTGCAAAACCTACTAAAGGCAAAAAGTCAGGAATGAAGTCAAAGGGCATCACAAAATAGAGCAAAGCGGCTGTAATTTTTATTAACGTTTTAACTGGTAGTTTAGTATATGAACCTTGAACATAAGCTTTAATCAATTCACTAAAAAGGATAATGTAGCGATTCAATAATTTCACAACCGTTAAATCACTGGAAGCGGCCGTTTCTTGCACCTTTCTCAATGCTCCCTTGATCAAAGATAATAAGCCTACTTGATTTTGAGAAAAGAGCATTTCACTCTTATTCATTGCTTCTTTAAAAAAATGGGAATCGACAATACGCTTTACCCAAGTCCCAGATTGTGACATAATAATTTCGATTAATGCTTAAATATAATGAAATCATTTAAGGATTTGTCGTATTTTTGTATCGTTTTTTGAATCATACTTACCAAAAATTATAACAATGAAAATCACAGTAGTAGGAGCAGGTGCTGTAGGAGCAACTTGTGCTGACAACATTGCCAGAAAAGAATTGGCAGATGAATTAGTTTTATTAGATATCAAAGAGGGTATCGCAGAAGGTAAAACATTAGATATGTATCAAACAGCTAGCTTGTTAGGTTTTGATACTACACTAATCGGATCTACTAGTGATTACACAAAGACAGCTAATTCTGATGTAGTAGTGATTACTTCAGGACTTCCACGTAAACCAGGTATGACTCGTGAGGAGTTAATCGGAGTGAATGCAGGAATCGTGAAAAGTGTGGTAGAAAATATCTTAAAATATTCGAAAAACCCGATTATCGTCATCATCTCTAATCCAATGGATACGATGACTTATTTAACGAAATCAATTGCTGGTTTAGACAAGCACCGCATCATTGGTATGGGTGGTACCTTAGATTCAGCTCGCTTCAAGTGCTATTTAGCAAAAGCGATGGATGTGTCTATCAATGATATCTCAGGAACCGTTATCGGTGGCCATGGAGATACAACAATGATTCCATTGAAGCGCTTAGCAACTTATAACGGTGTTCCAGTTTCTCAATTCCTAGACGATTCAACTTTAGACAAAGTAGTGGCAGATACAATGGTAGGCGGAGCGACACTAACAGGATTACTAGGAACTTCTGCTTGGTACGCACCAGGTGCTGCAGGAGCTGCCTTAGTAGAAGCGATTGTTCGTGATGAGAAGAAAATCATGGCATGTTGCGTATCTCTTGAAGGAGAATATGGCCAAAAAGATATCTGCCTAGGTGTTCCTGTCGTTTTAGGCAAGAATGGTTGGGAAAAAATCGTAGACTATAAGTTAACTGCGGATGAGCAGGCAGCTTTCAACAAGTCAGCTGATGCTGTTCGTAATATGAACTCAGTTTTAGATACTTTATCTCTGTAATTTTACAGCTTTAAAATTAAAAGCCTCTCCTATTTGTTTAGGGCAGGCTTTTTTTATGGCCTAACGGTAGACGGTAGTCAGTGGACAGTAGACGGTAGTCGATGCTTTATTTCGATCGGATTGCAATTACTGGATCCATCTTAGCGGCCACCCACGCTGGAATAATCCCAGAAAGAATACCGATAAAACTGGAGATAAATAATCCTGTCACAATGTTCTTCATCGAAAGAACTAACGGCAAGGCATCCTGCGGAATGAGGGTTAACAAGACGACTAAACCAATGCCGACTAATCCACCAATCAAACTTAAGAACACCGCCTCGAATAAGAATTGAAATAAGATGAAGTAATTCTTAGCCCCTAAAGACTTCTGAATTCCAATGATGTTTGTTCTCTCCTTTACCGAAACGAACATAATATTAGCGATACCAAAACCACCCACTAAAAGTGAGAATCCAGCAATCAAGGCTCCTGCAATGTTTAGTGCCGCAAAAATGCCATCAAAAAACTGATTTAAACCGTCTAAGCGATTCACCGCAAAATTAGCTTCTTGTTTAGGCTTAATGGAACGCAAAGAGCGCATTAAACCCGTTACCTCCCCTTCTAATTCCTCTTGTCCAATATCGTCATCCATCGCTTTAATAGCGATATCTGGTGCTGGCTTATCTTTTTGAAATACAGCTGAAAAAGTTGAATAAGGAATAAATACTTTTTCGTCCGGCGTTCCACCAAAACTTAACATGTCATTACCCTTCTTTTCAATAATTCCAATTACTTGAAACTTAATACCATTTAATTTAATCTGATCCCCTACGACCGCCTGAAGATTCTCAGAGACTTTAGTCCCTATAATCACCACATTTAAAGCATTTTCAGATTCAATAGGCAAAAAATAACGTCCCGTTTGAATAGGCACACTAGTAATTTGATTGTAATCATAACTTGCACCCGTCATATTCACGTCCATACTAGAACTTTCTTTTGTCGCTGAAGCTGAACGCCCATTGTCAATAATAGCAATTGCTTTAGCTGATTTCAAATTGTCTTTCAAAAACTGAAATTCCGTATATTTCATCTCAGGACGGTTCAAATACTTCCACCAAGGGTAGTTATTCTGCATCAACCAAGGCCATTTACCCACATATAAAACGCCTGAACCGGCGAAAGAATCAATTTCGGAACGAATGTTCTTGTTTAGGGAATCTACGGCCGTAAATACTGCCACGATGGCAAAAATCCCCACACTTACCCCTAAAAGGGACAAAGTTGTGCGCAAGATGTTCGAACGCAATGCCTGGTAGGCAAAAATCAAACTTTCGTAAACTTGAATTAAAAACTTCATAGGATTCGGATAGAATTCAAATTTAGAAAATTAATCACAAGAAATCGGCGAACTTTTATGAACAGAGCTTATAAACTTTAAATGGCAATATGAAGGTAAGATTGGATTTCGTAAATTCACTTTCCATTTAGGAATTATGAGCTGGAGTAATTACGAGGTACGTTTATTGAAGGACCATTTTGAGGGTCAATTGTTTTTTGACGAGAGTCAATCAACGAGAATTGCGAAGCGTATCTATGCAACAGATGCCTCCGTTTATCAAGTAAAACCAGCCGCAGTGGCCATTCCAGCCTCTTCGAAAGATATCAAACGTCTCATTCAATTCGCCATACAAGCAAAGACTGGCTTAATTCCTAGAGGAGCCGGAACTTCCTTAGCTGGACAAGTCGTGGGTGATGGAATTGTGATGGAAATTTCATCCGCTTTAGGGAAAGTCATTTCGCTTAATAAGAAAGAAAAAAGCGTTTGGATTGAACCTGGCATGGTGAGAGATGATTTAAACAAGCATTTAGCAAGTGCTGACTTATTTTTTGGTCCTGAAACATCTACAGCTAATCGTGCCCTTTTAGGCGGAATGCTAGGAAATAATAGCTGTGGTTTACATAGTATTGTATGGGGTTCAGTGCGGAATCATATTTTGGAAACACGCGCCTTTTTATCAGATGGAACGGAGATTCACACCCATCCATTGACTCGGGAGGAATTTTACCACAAGACCACCCTACAAAATTTAGAGGGTAAAATATATCGGGAAATTCACCGAATGTTGAATAATCCCGAGATACAGGCTTTAATTAAAGATCGCTTTCCTAAGAAATCAATAAAGCGTAGAAATACCGGCTATGCGTTAGATGCTTTGCTGGATATGCAACCCTTTTCTCCTGATGGTGAGCCGTTTAACTTATCTAAGTTAATCGCGGGTTCGGAAGGAACTTTGGCCGTTGTTCATTCAATGAAGCTGAACTTGTTAGATCTCCCTCAGCCGGAGGTAGCTTTGATTTGTATTCATTGCCATTCTTTGCAAGAGTCTTTACAGGCAAATATCACGGCCCTAAAACATCCTATTTTAGCCTCTGAATTAGTGGATGATTACATCTTGTCCTTCACGGAAGGACATCCAAATTTTGAGAAAGATCGCGGGTTTATCGAAGGAAAACCGGCTGCCATCTTGATGGTGGAAATGCGGGCTGATTCCAGAGAAGAACTTGACAGAAACGTATCTAATTTAATTCAGGATCTGAATAATGCGAATCAAGGATACGCCTACCCTATTTTATGGAGTAATGATATTGCCAAAGGTTGGGACATCAGAAAAGCCGGATTAGGCTTAATTCGTAACCTAGAAGGTGATACGCAACCCGTCAATTTAATTGAAGATTGTGCCGTGGATCCTACAGATTTACCCGCATACGTGGCAGAAATACAGGAATTACTAGCTCGAAACGACACTAAAGCTGCCTACTACGCGCATGCTGGAGCGGGAGAATTGCATATTGAACCCTTTATTAATTTGAAAAGTCCGGAAGGAATCAAATTATTCAGGAGCATTTTGGCTGAAACAGTTGAAATACTGAAGAAATACAAAGGATCATTAAGTGGAGAACACGGAGATGGTCGTTTACGTGGTGAATTTATTCCTGAATTAATGGGGAGAGAAGTCTATGGCTTGTTTAAAGAGATTAAACACGTTTTTGACCCACATCATGTTTTTAATCCAGGTAAAATAACGGACAGTCCTGCGATGGATACGGCTTTCCGATTTACTGATCAAAAAGCAACAGAACCATCCTATTATTTTGATTATGGGGTTTGGCGAAATCCACTTGGACTAGCAGAAAAATGCTCCGGGTCAGGGGATTGCAAGAAAACATCCTTAAGCGGCGGGACAATGTGTCCAAGTTACATGGCCACCTTGCAGGAAAAAGATTCCACGAGAGCTAGGGCCAATATGCTTCGACAGTTGTTAAGTTCTCCGGCGGAGGAGACCTTCTCGAATCCTGATTTACACGACATCCTAGATTTATGCTTGTCTTGTAAAGGCTGCCAAACTGAGTGCCCATCCGGTGTAGATATGGGTAAACTAAAGGCAGAAACGCTGCAACAGTCTTATTTGAAATCGGGAGTTCCCTTGCGCACACAACTGATTGGCAACTTCCCTACCCTACAACGCTATGCTAGTTATGTAGCTCCACTGTATAATTTTCTAGTCGAATTCCCCTTGACTTCATCGCTGATTAAATTAGCCATGGGATTTGCCATAGAGCGAAGTCTGCCTGCTGTTCAATTCACCAGTTTAGAAACCTGGTTCAAGCGCTATGCGAAGAAAAATCCACAAAAGGTCCTTAAGAATGGCTTAGTTTATCTATTTGCTGATGAATTCACGAATCACAATGAGGTTCCTTTAGGCCAAAAAACAATCAAACTTTTGAATCGTTTGGGCTATGGAGTCGAGATTCCGTCAGATATCATCTCTGGTCGCAGTTATATTTCCAAAGGAATGCTAGTCGAAGCTAAAGCTTTGGCAAATTCCAATGTTGAAAAACTGCAAGCACTTATTTCAGCTGACCACCCCCTAATCGGTATAGAACCGAGTGCCTTATTAACCTTTAGAGATGAAATTCCTGCCTTAGTCGATGCAGATAAACGAGCACAAGCTGAGGCCTTAAAACCTAATTGCTTACTGATTGATGAGTTTATTGCCCGTGAATTTAAAGCAGGTAATATTAGCGCAGATGACTTCCATGGGAAGCAACAGAAGATTCTGTTACATGGACATTGTCACCAAAAATCCATCGCCGGATTAACAGCCACCCGCATCGCATTAAGCATTCCTTCTCAATATGAAGTAGAGCTTTTACCTACGGGATGTTGCGGAATGGCGGGATCTTTTGGCTATGAAAAGAAGCACTATAAATTATCTCAGCAAATCGCTAACCTCGTTTTGTTCCCCCGTTTATTAAACAAACCCAGTAAAAGTATCATTGCCAGCAACGGAACCTCTTGCCGCCATCAAATCAAAGATGGCATTGAAAAAGAAGGTTTACACACAGCCGAAATCCTTTATAACGCCCTAAAATGATCCAATACAACTTATCCTTGTTTTTTGAGCCCACGATTCACGAATCCGCTATCCGTGCTTTGGAGACTGTCATTATGCCTGAAATTGAGAAACAGGCTTTTGTAGATCAAATCTTTTTGTTTGAAATCACCTCTCATCAAGAACCGGATTCTGTTGGTTATTCTCTACAGTGCTGGCTTCCCACCTTCGAGGAATCTCATCCAGAATTCATTGAGGGCATTGTTTCAGGTTTTTTCCAAAAGGAATTCGCGAATCAGTTTGTCTACTTTCCGAGTAAGCTGAGGAGAGTATAAAGTATAGAGTAGAGAGTAGAGAGTAGAGTTTATTATTATTTTATCTCTACTCTATTATCTATACTCTATAATCTCTACTCTCGTGCCCAATCAATCCCCTCCTGCCCACTCTGCACCAAATATTCATTGATTTTTGAAAACGGTTTTGTACCAAAGAATCCGCCTCGATTCGCAGATAAGGGAGATGGATGTGCGGCTTGAATGATGAAATGCTTTTGAGCATCAATTTGTTTAGCTAGTTTTTGTGCATACGCTCCCCAAAGAACAAAGACTATCGATTCTTTCTGTTGACTTAATTGAATGATCACTTCTTCTGAAAATTGTTCCCAACCTCGCTTAGCATGTGAACCCGGTTCTCCAGAACGGACGGTCAACACACTATTTAAAAGCAAAACACCTTGATCTGCCCAGGAACTTAAATCACCTGAATACCGAATCACTTTTAAGTCAGCATACAATTCCTTGTAAATATTTTTTAGCGAGGGCGGCAAAGGGAAGTTTTGGGGAACAGAAAACGATAAACCTTGTGCTTGTCCCTCTCCATGGTAGGGATCTTGGCCTATAATAACGACCTTGGTTTGCTGAAATGAACAGCGATAAAAAGCAGAAAAGACTTGATGAATGGGTGGAAAAATATCCTTTTGGCCATATTCTAGCGATAGAAAAGAACATAACTCAGAGAAATAAGGGGAAGTCAAAGATGAATTCAACACCTTTTTCCAATCATTATTCAAAGAATCAGCTAATTTTACTTTCAGATTACTCATTAGACCTTTATAGGATGACAGAAGCCTTTTCAAACGGATTTTTAATTTCAGTAGACACTACGCATCTACCAGAAATGGAATTAAATCCGCCTTACAAACACTTTTTCTCCTACCAAATTACAATCAAAAACTTGAGTAACCAACCAGGACAGCTTGTGAGTCGTTTTTGGGAAATTGTAGATGGTATTGGTTCTAAAGAAACGGTGAACGGTTTAGGTGTAGTGGGTCAGCAGCCCATCATTGAACCCGGTAATTCATTTACCTATACCTCCGGTTGTCCATTGATATCTTCCATTGGAAAAATGAGCGGCCATTATGTATTCCTAAATTTAGAAAATCAGGCTACTTTTAAAGTGGACATCCCTCCTTTTGAGCTTATTCCTGCCTACCACCTGAATTAATGAATCGGCTTCAGTTTTATTTCAAGGCACAAACAGCACATGGATTACATTCACCCTCCATCTATGCCTTGTATTGTAAACTTTTGAATCCATTCCTTAATGGTCAATTAACTTATGAACAATTAGTTGAGGAATTGAAGAAACGATATACTAAAGGAAAAATTATAGAAATGTCTTCAGAATTTGATCCAGCTAAGATGACATTAAATGACGTTATCCTAATCCAGCAACCCTATAAAAACGAAACTTTCTGGAATTCCCTAAAGTCTCATACTTCGGTCATCCAAACGGTAGACCTATATGATGTAGGTTTGGTATTTTTCAAACCCATTTGTCCGAAACAGAATTTTTACCTTCGCAAAATGTAATAAAAAAGGGGCTCAAATTGAGCCCCTTTTGATTATTTGTCTGCTTTCGCAATATCGACATTTACTCGCTTGCCCTTAATTTGAGCTCCCGCCATTTTATCTAATACGACATTCGCATACTCTTTCGGTACATCCACAAACGTGTGTTTGTTTTCGATTTGAATTTGACCTAATACGTTTCCTGGAATTCCAGATTCTCCGGCAAATGCTCCTACAATATTAGAAGGAGATATTTTTTCGTTGAATCCAATATTCACTACTAAACGTACCATGTTTTCGTCAGAACGGTAAGGTTTGCCTTCACGATCCATACGAGGACCACGAGGAGCAGAATTACGATCACCGCCTCTTTCGAAACGACCTCCACGATCTCCACCTCTTTCGAAACGTCCAGCACCACGGCGATCTCCGCCACGGTCTCCACCGCCCCAACGATCACCGCCGCCGCCTCTTTCGAAACGTCCACCTCCACCGCCGCGTTCATCGCGACCATATTTACGTGAGCTACGTTCTATATCGCCTTCGAGATTCTCATCGCCGAATTCGTTCTTCACGACACCCATGTTCATCTTTACTAAAGCGGCCACAACTTGCTCCACCGTAAAGCCAGCATGTTGGAAATTAGGTAATGCATCATCAAATAATTCTAAACCGCCTTCAGCGATTGTAGCACCTACCCGATCAATAAACATACCTTTTTTAACACCCACTACATCAGAGAAAGTAGGAATCACACCTTTATCAATCTTCACTTTCGTATAATTCATAATATCACGCAAACGATTGCGTTCAGCTCCCACGACTAACGTAAATGCCTTTCCAGACTTGCCAGCACGACCTGTACGACCGATACGGTGTACGTAATATTCTTCATCTAATGGAATGTCGTAATTGATTACGGCATCTACATTATCAACGTCCAAACCACGAGCCGCCACATCCGTCGCCACTAAGAAACTCACATTTCCACCACGGAAACGATTCATTACTTGGGTACGTTGTGATTGACGCAAGTCACCGTGTAAGCCTTCCGCTGCATAACCACGCAACATCAATTCTTCCACTACTTCGTCTACACGCTTCTTTTGGTTACAGAAAATCAAGACTAATTTTAAGGAATAGAAGTCGATCAATCGAGTTGTCACTTCCATTTTCGCACGACCTTTCACATCATAGTATAATTGCTCGATGTTCACGTTCGTGATCTCATTCTTAACCACCTTAACTAATTTAGGATTAGTCAAATAACGGTTTGTTAAAGCCATAATCGGCTTAGACATTGTTGCTGAGAACAAGACTGTTTGACGCTCATTTGGAATTTCTTCCAAAATGCTTTCGATATCCTCACGGAAACCCATATCTAACATCTCATCCGCCTCATCTAAAACGACCATCGATGCTTGATTTAATTTCAAAGCACGACGCTCGATTAAGTCAATGACACGACCAGGAGTACCAACTACGATGTTTGCCCCCGCTTTCAAGGACTTAATTTGACGATCGATGGAATCTCCACCATATACCGTCGTCACCCAAACCCCTTTGGTAAACTTAGACAACTTCTTCATTTCCTCAGAAACTTGAACCGCTAATTCACGCGTAGGACATAAGATGATAGCTTGAACATACTTCTCGAAAGGGACAATATGTTCAATCATCGGAATACCGAAGGCAGCTGTTTTACCAGTACCTGTCTGTGCTTGACCGATGACATCACGACCTTCCATTACGAAAGGAATTGCTTCTGATTGGATGGGAGAAGCAAACTCAAAGCCCATTTCTTTTACTGCTTCTTGGATTCCTTCCGACAATGGAAGCGAATCGAAGCGAATTTTTTCACTCATTTGATATATTTAATTACGATGCCCGAACACATCCGTAATTTAACTCCTGCCGATAGCCTTTGAAAAAAGGAAAAAAGAGAGTTCCTGCGGATGTATTTAATAAACAAAGCACAAAAGTACCGCTTATTAAATTAGAATACAATAAAATTGTACTATTTTAATGAAGAACGCTTCTTAAAGCTGAAAATGATTTGATTATTCGAGGAATTAGGTAATGTTGCGACTGAAATTCGCTTTTGATTTAATCCCTCTCCTACTAGCCTATTTTTTAATACATAAGCATGCTCTTTAGCCACCATTGCCCCTTTTTCAGACGCAACCTGTACCTGCACATCCACCTCTTTAAATTTATTCATACCCGAGGCAATCTGCTTAAATAAATAGGTTTTAGGAGAAGCCAGCAATTCCGTTTTATCACTAAAATCTAGTTCAGTACACGTGAGATCCAATGGTGTAACCACTGTTGAATCGGTTACATACCCATGAAAAGCCACCACTATTGACTCTTTAGGCACCTGAAATGGTTTTCCTTCCGGCCACGTTAATGAAACTAAAGAATCATTAGAGGCTTTCGCTGAATCAACCACCGCCTTGGTTAGGCTATCATTTAATTTTGTTAAGCTATCAATGGGGATAATTTGATCCGTCTCCTCTTTATCAACCACCTCCTCAGAACTGCTGTTTCGCAAGACTAAAAATAACCCCACAGACAATAGAATTATTCCGCCTAATACCCCGGCTATTAACTTATAATTTCGTGCAGGTCGATCATCAGCCGCTACAAATGGTTCATCAAAGACGAACGTATCTCCTTTCAATACATCTTTTAAAACTAAGATATCGACTAAAGCTACCTGTATTTTAGAAGGGGCTAACGTGTAGAAATCACTAGTAGCAGGTAAATAATATTCGCCAAAAGACTTGTAATCGCGAAGCGCGTCATAATCATACTCCTTCAATCGATAACCATACAAAGCATAACTTAAAGTTAAACCTTTGATGATGGTCGAACTTTTGGCACCTAATTGACCTCCTAACAAAGTGGCAATGGCACTTTTCTTGTCAGGC
Organism: Bacteroidota bacterium; assembly: GCA_041157105.1. Lineage (GTDB taxonomy): Bacteria > Bacteroidota > Bacteroidia > Cytophagales > Spirosomataceae > Aquirufa. Next base: position 16,951 of record JBEBDF010000039.1, read on the forward strand.
AGCAAGATGCCCATCATGCCTTCCCCAAAACGGTACATCGCCTCATAATCAGGCATTCCCTTGCCAGAACTCAATAATTTAGCCACGTCCTCTTGAGGGGCAGATTTGGCTAACATAAAATTATAAAGCGCATTAAATCGAATACGATTCCTAAATAACTTCAACACACTCCCTAAAACAACCGCTTCGAAGGCTGGTATCAATTCCATCACCTTCTCCTGCTTCTCAGTACAAAGATCCGCAAGACGCTTCGCAAAAAATGCTTTTTCTTCGGGAGTAATTAATGTAAATACCTGGCTCATATGGATTATTTCTAGCACAAAATTACCTTATTTTTTTTATTTGCTTACCTTTGTAAGATGAAAAAGGTGTTATTTATTGACAGAGATGGGACTTTAATTGAAGAACCCAAAATTGACCAACAAGTGGATAGCTTTGAAAAGCTAGCCTTCTTGCCAGAGGTCATCTCTAATCTGAAGAAAATAGACACGATTACTGACTACGAATTAGTGATGGTGACTAATCAGGATGGTTTAGGAACGGATTCTTTTCCAGAAGAAACGTTTTGGCCAGCACACCAAAAGATGTTAGATATCTTCGCATCAGAGGGTATCGTCTTCCAACAAATTCACATAGATCGTAGTTTTGCTCACGAGAATAAGCCTACGCGCAAACCAGGAATTGGTTTATTAGGCGAATATTTTTCAAATGAATATGATTTAGCGAACTCCTTTGTCATCGGTGACCGCTTAACTGACATTGAATTAGCGAAGAATTTAGGGGCCAAAGGTATTTTCATCGGTGATTTAGAAATCCCAACTGAATTACAGCCCTATACAGCCTTGCAATGTGTAAATTGGAATGAGATTCACGAGTTTTTCCTTCTGCCTGCAAGACGCGTTCTTCACGAACGCAATACACACGAAACGAAAATATCCATCGATTTAAATTTAGATGGAAAAGGCGTAGCTAAAAACGAAACAGGCTTAGGCTTTTTCGATCACATGTTAGACCAAATAGCGAAACACGGAAATCTAGATTTAGCCGTTAAAGTAATTGGTGATCTACATATTGATGAACACCATACCATCGAAGACACCGGTATCGCTTTAGGTGAGGCATTTGCCTTAGCACTTGGTAACAAAAAAGGCATTGAACGCTATGGCTT
>JBEBDF010000040.1:0-17971 GCA_041157105.1 Bacteroidota bacterium
TCTTTGAAGGCTGATAAAACTCTCCAAATGACTTGAAATCACGAAGAGCATCATAATCAAATTCCTTAAGACGATATCCGTACAAGGCATAACTCAAGGTTAGACCCTTGATAATTGTTGAACTTTTTACTCCTAATTGCCCTCCTAGTAAAGTGGCAACTGCACTTTTCTTATCGGGAAGTAAAATCCCCATCACCCCTTCTCCAAATCGATACATTAAATCATAATCAGGCATTCCTTTACCTGAACTCACTAATTTAGCTACATCGTCTTGGGGCGCAGATTTAGCCAACATGAAATTATACAGGGCGTTAAAACGAATTCTATTCCGAAATAATTTAAGCACACTACCCAATACGACCGCTTCAAACGCAGGAATCAACTCCATTACTTTATCCTGCTTCTCAGTACAAAGGTCTGCAAGACGCTTCGAAAAAAATGCTTTCTCTTCTGGTGTTGTTAATGTAAAAACCTGGCTCATATGGATTATTTCTAAAACAAAATTACCTTATTTTTTTTATTTGCTTACCTTTGTAAGATGAAAAAGGTGTTATTTATTGATAGAGATGGGACTTTGATTGAAGAACCCAAAATAGACCAGCAGGTTGATAGCTTTGAAAAGCTCGCTTTCCTACCTGGAGTCATTTCTAATCTAAAGAAAATCACCACCTTCACCGATTTTGAATTGGTCATGGTAACAAATCAAGATGGCCTAGGGACTGATTCATTTCCAGAAGATACCTTTTGGCCAGTTCATCAAAAAATGTTGGACATCTTTGCTTCTGAGGGTATCATCTTTCATCAGATACATATCGATCGCAGTTTTCAACACGAAAACAAGCCTACCCGTAAACCAGGAATAGGCATGTTAGGGGAATACTTTACGAATGTATATGATTTAGCGAACTCTTATGTGCTAGGTGATCGTTTGACTGATATTGAATTAGCGAAGAATTTAGGGTCTAAAGCTATCTTCATTGGAGATCTAGAAATCCCTAATGAGTTACGATCCTATACTGCATTACAATGCATGAATTGGAATGAAATTCACGAATTCTTCCTTTTGCCAGACAGACGTGTGCTACACGAACGTAATACGCATGAGACAAAAATAGCCATCGAGTTGAATTTAGACGGTAAAGGAATCGCTAAGAACGAAACAGGCATTGGTTTTTTCGATCATATGTTAGATCAAATAGCAAAACACGGAAACCTAGATTTAGCAATTAAAGTAAATGGCGATTTACATATTGACGAGCACCATACCATTGAAGATACGGGTATTGCTTTAGGTGAGGCATTTGCCTTGGCTTTAGGAAACAAGAAAGGAATTGAGCGTTATGGCTTTTTATTGCCGATGGACGATTGTTTAGCTCAAGTAGCTATTGACTTTTCTGGTCGAAATTGGTTGGTTTGGGAGGCAAGTTTTAAACGTGAAATGATAGGTGAAATGCCTACAGAAATGTTCTTTCACTTTTTTAAATCATTCTCAGATGGCGCAAAATGCAATTTAAATATTCAAGCAACTGGAGAGAATGAACACCACAAGATAGAAGCTATATTTAAGGCTTTTGCGAAAGCCATTAAAATAGCCGTTAATCGGGATAGAAAAAATTTAGATTCTTTACCAAGCACCAAAGGACTTCTTTAAAATTATTCGTAAATTTGAATCAATAAACAACAATACAATGGGATATTCAGGAGCAGCGTTTTTTATCATCTTATTCGCAATTTCAATTGTAGTAGGTGCTAAACTTCAAAAAATTTACCAAGAGAGAGGGAAATAATCCTCTCTCTTTTAGTTTAACTTCCCATCGTCTGCAAAACTGTAAAAAGTAGTCGATCCTATGATGAGGTGATCCACCACATCAATATTAAATATCCTACCCGCATCCACTACCTGTTTTGTTAATTCAATGTCTGACCAACTCGGTCTCATTTGATCACTTGGATGATTGTGCGCGAGTATTATTGACGAGGTTAGCTGTTCCAAAGCGGATTTGAATAGCAAGCGTAAATCAACAGTCGTACCAGAAACCCCTCCTATACTTAATTTCTCAGCTAATACAACTGTAGAGGCTCGGTTCAAATGAAAGACCCAAAATTCTTCTCGAATCAAGTCTGATAAATAGGGCTTTATCAGACTGTAGGCATCCACAGAGTTTCTAATTATTAATTTAGTACTGGATTCGAAAATCTGCCTTCGCCTGCCTAATTCAAGAGCTGCCACTAATAGGGCAGCTTTAGCAGGGCCTATCCCTTTTAGTTTCTTGAAATCGTATAAATTATAGCGAGCTAAAACACACAAATCTCCATCGATGGCATTAAGTATGTGTTGTGCTAATGCTGATGCAGAATATTCTGCAAATCCAGAACCGATTAATATGGTCAAGATTTCGACCAACGACATTTCACTTGCTCCTAATCGAGCTAATTTTTCTCGAGGCATCTCCTCTTTCTTGACAGTTTTCATTCAAGAAAGGTAGACCTTATAAACGAATAAACCCCTCTTGTGGAGGGGTTTATCACTATCTTGATTATCTATAATTAAGCAGCTACTTTGTTCACTAACTTAGCTAATTTAGATTTTTGATTAGCAGCTTTATTCTTGTGGATGATGTTTTTCTTAGCCAATTTGTCTAAAGAAGAAGAAACTTGCTTGAAAAGCTCTACCACAACAGATTTATCAGTCGTCAATCTCAATTTCTTGATCAATGTACGTGTAGACTTGTGTTGGTAACGATTACGTAAACGCTTTGCTTCGTTAGAACGGATACGCTTTAATGCTGATTTATGATTTGCCATCTGTTAAATAAAATTCTCTTTTTACAAAATTGAATTGCAAAAGTACATAATATGAAATTAAATAACAAGAGTACTCTAAAAATTTATATGCTATTACTTAGCTGTTTTATAGCTCAGGCGAAAACAGGAACCATTTGGGGATTCTTTGGACATCGAAAAATAAACTTAATGGCCACATTTATATTGCCCCTGCCCTTGCATTCATTCTACCGTAGACACCTTAGAGAAATACAAGAGCTATCTGTACTACCTGATGCCAGACGCTACCTACTTGATGAAGAAGCAGCAAGGCATTACATTGATTTAGACCAGTATGATCTAAATAAAGTTAGTTTTACTAATTGGGCGCAAATCCTGCGTAAAGCACCTGAAGATTCTCTGCGAAAGCATGGCATCGTTCCATGGCATATTCCTGTCGTATACCAGCGACTGGTGAATGCCTTCATAAAAAAGGATAGTCTACAGATTATTAAGTTATCGGCTGAACTAGGGCATTATGTTGCAGATGCACATGTTCCTTTACACACAAGTTCGAATTATGATGGCCAAAAAACGGGGCAAGATGGTCTTCATAGTTTTTGGGAATCAAGAATTCCGGAAATTCTAGATAAGCAACTAGACCAATTTAGTGGACCAGCTAACTTTACTCCTGATGTACAGCATAGTTCTTGGACTTGGGTGCTCGCCTCACACAAGCAACTCCCTCTCTTGTTTTCAATGGCTACAAAAGTGAGTCTTGAAATAAAAGAAGGAGAAAAATATAGCTTCATTCAAAAAGGTCAAAGCTTAGTCAAAACACCTAGTATGAAATACAGCCTTGCCTATCATAAGGCGCTAAATAAACAGATTGAATCCCAGTTTTTAGCTGCAGTTCAACATGTAGGTGATTTATGGTATTCTGCCTGGTTAGAGGCTGGTCAACCATCTTTCGAATAATTTGTGCATTTTTGCAGAATGAAATCCACTCTTTTTATTCAATTAAAGCCTGGAAAAGACGCGCCGGTGAAACGTTTCCACCCTTGGGTGTTTTCTGGAGCAATAGCAAAACAAAGTCCCAATCTTCAGGATGGAGACTGGGTTAGTGTGTCTAGTTCCAGAGATGAATTCTTAGGAACTGGTCACTACCACAATGGAAGTATTGCTGTAAAAATCATCTCTTTCCAAGAAATTGAATCGAAGAGTGCGTTTTGGGAAAAACGTATTCAAAATGCCTGGGATCTTCGTGCACTTTTGCCTTTGGAAAAAACCAATGCCTTTCGCCTCATTCACGGGGAGGGTGATGGATGTCCGGGTTTGATTATGGATTTGTACAAGGATGTACTCGTTTTTCAAGCCCATACCATCGGAATGCACCGAGATCGCGATGAAATTGTAGAAGCAATTAAAAAGGTATTAGGCAAGAAAATTAAAGCCATTTACGATAAAAGCAGGGAGACATTACCCACAGAATATGCTCAGAATTGCAAAAACGGCTACGTATACGGTGAGGTAGCCGTTCCATACAAAGTCCAAGAGAACGGAATTGCATTTTCGATTAACTGGATTACAGGCCAAAAAACTGGCTTCTTTATCGACCAGCGCGAAAACAGAGCACTTCTTGCTAAATACGCGAAAGGTAAATCGGTACTAAATACGTTCTGTTATTCTGGTGGTTTTTCTCTTTATGCTTTAGAGGCAGGTGCAGCATCAGTCATTTCTTTGGATGCTTCGGCCAAAGCTATCGATTTAGTGAAAGCAAATATTGAACTAAACAAAATGCAAGACTTGAATCACGAAGCCATTGTAGGAGAAACCCTTCCCTTTCTAAAGGCCAATGAAGATGAGTTTGACATTATCGTGTTAGATCCACCCGCGTTTGCTAAATCGATGAACGCAAAGCACAAAGCATTACAAGGCTACCAAAAAATCAACGAATTAGCTTTACGTAAAATCAAGAAAAATGGACTCTTGTTTACTTATTCTTGCTCACAAGTCATTACAAGAGACCTTTTCTATAATATGCTTGTTGCTGCAGGAATAGCAGTAGGACGCGAAATTCAGGTAATCCACCAAATGACTCAGTCACCTGATCATCCGATTAATCTATTTCACCCGGAAAGCAATTACCTGAAAGGATTCGTTTTAAAAGTAGTATAAACAAAAAAGGCAGCTCGAGAGCTGCCTTTTTACATTAATAACAAAACCTAGTCCACAAATCTGAACAATCGGTTCCAACGAATAATTTTCCAAAACTCGGATGAGAACAAGCTTTTATTGGAATCAATCGACATCCATACAAAGAAAGCCTTTCCTACGATATGATCAGAAGGAACAAAACCCCAGAAACGTGAATCAGCCGAATTATGACGGTTATCACCCATCATAAAATAGTAATCTTGTTTAAAGGTATAGGAAGTTATTAACTTACCCTCAATAGTAATTTGATAACCTGAAACTTTTACGTCTTTATTCCCTTCGTATTTCTGAATAGCTTCGCTATATAATGCCACATTTCCAGGTGTTAAAGCTACTGTCAATCCTTTTGCAGGTACTTTTAATGGACCATAGAAATCACGATTCCACTTGTATAAAGTTGTATCATGTGGGAATATATCGATGTAAGTAACTCCTTTAGGATCTTTGAACAGATTTGTGTCAAAGGTTTTGTTAAAAGGCTGCGCCTTAATCTCCTCCATCATAGCCTTCGAAGTATTCAACTTATACCCCCAAAGCACATTTTGTGAATCTGGCTCCGCTAAAGGCAACCAATCCGCAGAATCATAACTCGCATCAGGTGCATTACGAATACCATAATTCTCAAAGAATTTATCATCTAAATTCTCTTTCGTCTTCATGAAAATAGGATGCTGCATGCGAACCGGATTCTCCATGGCCTTTCCATTCACAATTACTTGTTGATCTCGTACCTCTAACACATCCCCTGGAGTCGCTACACATCGCTTTACATAGAAAGTACGTAAGTCTACTGGAGCATCCCCGTCCTCTTCAAAATTAGGCACATTAAACACAACCGCATCCCCTTGTTTTACAGAAGAAAATCCAGGAAGGCGATAAATAGGCAAATCTAACCAACTTAAATAAGAGGGGATATTCGTAAACCAAATCTTTTGATGTGTCAATGGTAATTGCAAGGGAGTCTTCGGTGTCCGAACCCCATAATGCAATTTGCTAACAAATAGAAAATCCCCTATCATCAAGGAACTCTCCATCGAAGGAGTGGGAATAGTATAGGCTTCGAACACAAAGAAGCGAATTAAGGTAGCTGCCACCACAGCAAATGCCACAGAATCTAACCATTCTCTGAAGGCTGATTTTTGTTTTTTAGGTGTTTCTTTGGTCTCTTTCATCTTATTTTAACATATCTTCCATCCCTAGGACGCCTTTTTTATTCTGAATCCACTCCGCAGCAATTACAGCTCCTAGCGCAAAACCTTCCCGGTTAAACGCCTCGTGGGTAATTTCAATTTGATCTACTTTGGAAATGTACTTAACAGTGTGCGTTCCCGGAATAATCGATTCACGCTGTGACCAAATAGCTACCTCATTGGAAGCTGGAATCTCATTATTCACCCATTTATCCTTCGTTGCATTAGCCTCTATAATTCCTTCCGCAATAGTTATTGCCGTTCCACTAGGTGAATCTTTCTTCTCTAAATGGTGGATTTCATTCGTGTAAATATCATACTCTTTTTGAGGAGCCATCAATTCCGCCAACATTTTATTCAAACGAAAGAATAAATTCACTCCGATCGAATAATTAGATGCGTAAAAAAAAGTTGCATCATTCTCCTTCGTTAATGCCGCGACTTCAGCTTTCTTTTCTAACCAACCTGTCGTACCACAAACTACCGGAATTTGCTTTTTGATACACGTTAAAATATTAGTATAAGCTGAAGCTGGATTCGAGAATTCAATGGCTACATCAGCGTCAGCAGAGGATAAGGACTGTAAATCAGCTTGATTATCGACATCTATTTTAGCTACAATGGAATGACCACGACCTAACGCTAATCGTTCGATCTCCTTGCCCATCTTACCATATCCAATTAATACTATTTTCATTCTTATTTAAAATTAAATGACAGGGTAATTCCAGATACCAAACTTTGGGAAAAAGGCTGGTAATCTACCGTCGGTTTCACCTTTAAACTGATATCATCGGAGACATCAAACGTTTTCAAATGAGCACTTACATTTGCATCTACTACATTAAAAGTCCACGCTAAAACCATACCAATGTAAGTATAATCTCTATTTCTTCGATATCCATCCGTCAATCGCTTTAACTGATTGATGTCTAAATCCCTGATCGTTCCATCCTCATATGGCACAGCTACCGAAGTGGGTGGTATAAATGAGGGGTCTTGTACACGGGGAGAAACTTGGTAATAAAAACCTCTGTATTTAGTATAGCGTACATTATTGTAATTCGCAATCATTCCCAACGTAACAAAAGCCCCAGCCACTAAAGGTAACTTCCAATATTGCCTATTATACACTTGACCCCAGCCAGGAATCATTAAGGATTTAATCGTGGCTTGTCGAGGAATGATCTTGTAAGCTTTCACTAGTGGCTTTACCTGAACCGTATCCTTAACATCCTTCGAATGTAAACTTAAAGGCAAAAGCAAAACTAATAGGAAGTACCTAAAGTACATTATTGAACTTTGTTAAGAATGGTTAATAACTCCTCTTTCGATTTAAAACTTAATTTAATCTCCCCTTCTCCCTTATCATTCATTTTCAAAGCTACTGATGTTTTGAAAAATGATTTCAGCGTAGCTTGCCAAGCCTGCAAATCTTGAGCAGACACCTTCGTTGTCGAAGATCCTGTGACTACCGTATCAATGTTTCCTGATTGACGAACTGCATCTTCTAATCGACGTACAGACCAATCTTCTGCAATTGCTTTAAGAAATAATGCATTTTGTAAACTCACATTCTCTAAGGAGACCAGGCAACGCGCATGTCCCATGGACAATTTGCTATCCCGAATTGCCACTTGAATATGGGGTGGCAACTTCAATAAACGCATGTAATTCGTCACCGTCGATCGATTCTTTCCAACTCTCGCCCCTAAATCTTCTTGCTTTAAATTACATTCCTCCATCAATCTCTTGTAGGAAAGTGCAATTTCAATCGCATTTAAATTCTCCCGTTGAATGTTTTCAATCAAAGCCATCTCGATCATCTGCTGATCATCAGCCGTCCGAACATAAGCCGGAATTGTCTTTAAACCAGCTAGTTTAGATGCTTGATATCGACGTTCACCTGAAATTAATTGGTATTTTTTAGCTGAAATCTTTCGTACCGTTATAGGCTGAATGATACCTTGAACTCGAATAGATTCGGCTAATTCTTCAAGAGCCTCTGGCGCAAAATGCTCGCGTGGCTGAAATGGATTGGTTTCGATTAATTCCAAAGCAATCTCATCCATCAAATTCATCCCTTCCAAACTTCCTGCAAAATCAGAAGGATGACGTGCTTGCAAGCCACCTCCATCAGAATCCTCTAATAAGGCACCTAAACCACGGCCTAAACCTGTTCTTTTCTTTGCGTTTTCTTGCTTTGCACTCATATGTCTAAACTAGATAGTCACTAGTAAACCATTCTTGCGAATAATTTCTTTGGCTAAATTTAAATAACTGATTGCCCCTTTGCTGTCTGCATCATGTAAAATGGCAGGAACACCAAAGCTAGGCGACTCTGATAGGCGAATATTACGAGGAATAATCGTCTCAAAAACCATATTCTTAAAGTGAGAATTCACTTCATTCACAACCTGATTTGATAAGCGTAAACGCAAATCATACATCGTTAACAATATCCCTTCAATAACTAAAGATGTATTTAAACGAGATTGGATAATCTTAATCGTATTCAATAATTTACCTAAACCCTCTAATGCATAATATTCGCATTGCACCGGAATAATAACTGAATCAGCAGCGGTAAGGCTATTGATGGTAATTAATCCCAAAGAAGGAGAACAATCCATGATGATAAAATCATATTGATCCTTTACTACTTCCAAGGCTTCTTTCATCTTCCGTTCCCGGTTATTTAAATTAATCATTTCGATCTCCGCACCTACTAAATCGATATGCGATGGAATGATGTCTAGAAAGGGAACTTCTGTGGGTAAAATACTATCCTGAACGCTGGAAAGACCTACCATGCATTCGTAAATACTATTCTTCACTTCTTTGGGGTTAAACCCTAGGCCAGAAGTGGAATTCGCCTGTGGATCCGCATCTATCAATAAGGTTTTAAACTCAAAAGCAGCTAAACTGGCAGCTAAATTAATGGCTGTCGTTGTTTTCCCTACTCCCCCTTTTTGATTTGCAATCGCGATTGTTTTGCCCATAGGATATTAAACAAAATGAATTGACAATATTACAAAAAAGGTTTCACATCTATCTCGAAATTAAATTACATTCTTGTATCTTGTCATCAAAAATTAACCAAACCTATATGTCATCAAATAGTACTTCTCACCCTAAAGGACTTTATTTTCTATATTCCACAGAAATGTGGGAGCGTTTCAACTTTTATGGAATGCGCGCCATCCTATCCCTGTTTTTAGTGAGCGCTCTTTCCTTTAAACAAGATGAGGCAGCCATCTTATATGGGGGCTTCTTAGGACTCAGCTATTTAACTCCTATGCTGGGAGGATATATTTCAGATCGGTACATTGGAAATAGAAATAGTATTATTGGAGGTGGATTTGCGATGGCCATAGGGCAACTATTATTATTCAGTTCAGCCAGTTCATTTACCTTAGATGTGTCTCTAGCCACTAATTTAATGTGGGGAGGTCTGTTATTCCTTATTTTAGGCAATGGTTTCTTTAAACCGAATATTTCCTCGATGGTGGGTCAGTTATATACAAAGGGAGATAGCCGCCTTGATGCCGCTTTTACCATTTTTTATATGGGAATTAATACGGGAGCCATGCTAGGGATGCTCATTTGCCCCTGGTTAGGAGACGTTAAAGTGGATGGAGTTCGAGTAATTGAGGCTTTCAAATGGGGCTTTTTAGCCGCAGGTGTAGCTATGCTAGTAGGAACTATCTCATTTATGTTATTGAAAGGGCTGTTTTTAAAAGCGCCTGATGGCAGTGAAATTGGGTTAGCACCGACCTTCAGTGCTAGCAAAAGTGAGGAAACTGAGACAGAAAAAGCAGAATTCTCCACTCAATCCATTGTTATTTCTTGTGCCTTGTTTATCAGCTTGATTATTGGATTTCACTTTTTATTCATCACAGAAGTGGCTAATCCGATTAAAGATTGGATTTATCCGGTGATATATTCTGCAGGTATCAGTTTAGCTTTTTTAATTCTGAGAGATAAGACGTTAACTAAGATTGAAAGAGATCGTATTTGGGTAATGTATTTTGTTGCCTTTTTTGTGATTTTCTTTTGGGCGGCTTATGAGCAAGCAGGATCCTCCCTGACTTTTATAGCGGATCAACAGACGGATTTGAATTTCTTTGGAATCATGCTACCTCCTAGTTCCGTTCAAAATGCGAATTCTTTCTTTATCATCTTGTTAGCCTTCCCTTTCTCTTGGATTTGGATTCGATTATCTAAAAACGGCATAGAACCTAATTCGCCAGGAAAACAAGCCATTGGTCTTTTGTTGTTAGCTATCGGCTATTTGATTATTGCCATGAAGGTAAAAGACTTAGGTAATGAAAAATTAGGGGTTATCTGGTTATTCATCATGTATTTATTTCACACAATGGGAGAATTATGTCTTTCTCCGATTGGTTTATCTCTTGTTTCAAAATTAGCTCCTAAGCGCTTCTCGTCTTTGTTAATGGGCGTTTGGTTTTTAGCTAATGCCGCAGGTTATGCTTTAGCAGGCACACTAGGAGCTCTTTTACCTCCAGCAACTGCTTTGGTAGGTCAAACCGTTTTCCCTAGTTTCTTAGGCTTCGAGATTAAAAATCTCTATGATTTTTTCATTGTTTTTGTAATTATGGCAGGAATTGCTTCTGTAATATTGTTTGGCCTAGCCAATGGTCCACTTAAACGAATGATGCACGGCATCCGATAATATGAATTCACACGATCATCATTTGCATGAGCAACATTTAAAAAGTTCTGACTTCATTACGGATGTCGTTATCGGGATGTCTGATGGGTTAACCGTTCCATTTGCTCTTGCTGCGGGACTTTCTGGCGCTGTTGCCTCTGCAAGTATCGTCACAACTGCGGGTGTTGCTGAAATCGTTGCAGGATCAATTGCCATGGGGTTAGGCGGTTTTTTAGCTGGCCAAACAGAACAAGAGCACTACGAGTCAGAACTGAAACGCGAATACGAAGAAGTAGAACGTGTACCTGAAAGGGAAAAGCAAGAAATCAGAGATGTATTTGAAGATTATGGTTTGAGCCCTGAGGCACAGGAAATTGTCGTTGAATGTATTTCAAAAGACAAGGATAAATGGGTCGACTTTATGATGCGATTCGAATTAGGATTGGAACGTCCTAACCCAAATCGAGCCAGAAACTCTGCTTTGACCATTGGCATTTCCTATATAGTAGGAGGATTCATTCCGCTTCTTCCCTATTTCTATGTAGAAAAACCTCAAGACGGGTTAATCTATTCGGCTGAAGTGACCATTTTAGCCTTATTAGTATTCGGATACTTTAAGAGTAAAGTAACCGGACAAAATCCGATCATCGGATCACTAAAAGTAACTTCCATTGGTGCGGCAGCCGCTGCTGCTGCCTATTTCGTTGCTACTCTGTTTCAATAAGCAAAGACGGTATCATCACCACGGGAATCTGCACCACCTTGTAGGTTCCCATTAGGTAACACTAAAATCCCCTCCACAAGGCCAATACTAGAAACTGGCGCAAAAGTATATCCTTTTGCCTTTAACCTACCTTGCTGCTCTTCAGAAAAACGGGATGGTTCAACTGTAACCTTCTCTGGAAGCCATTGGTGGTGAAATCGAGGATATTCTACTGCTTGCTGCATATTCATTCCCATTACCAAGGTATTTAAGACTACTTGAAATACGCTGGTAATAATAGTAGATCCACCTGGAGTACCCACCACCATTTTTAATTTGCCATTTTCTTCCACGATTGTAGGAGTCATGCTCGATAGCATTCGCTTGTTCGGTTGAATCTCATTCGCCTTTGAACCGATTAATCCATACAAGTTAGGGGCACCCGCTTTGGCAGAAAAATCGTCCATCTCATCATTTAACAAGAAACCAGAACCTCCTACAAAAACCTTAGAACCATATGAGTTATTTAAAGTTGTCGTAATTGAAACAGCATTCCCTTCGCCATCTACAATGCTATAATGGGTTGTTTCTGGACTCTCATAGCCTGGAAATGTTCCTGCTTGGATATCCGCACTCTTAGTTGCCTGGGTAAAATTCATCGAAGCCATTCTCGAGGAAGTATAGGACGGATCGATTAACTCTTTAACCGGTACTTTCACAAAATCAGGATCGCCAAGCCATTTAGACCGATCTGCATATACCCGTCTCTCAGCTTCCACCATCACCTGAATAGTTGAATCGGATGTAGGACCCCATTTTTGTAGCGAATAAGGCGCCACCATTTGTAAAAGTTGCGCCAATGCTACCCCACCACTGCTTGGTGGCGGCATACCAATTATCTGATAATTTTTGTATTGACTCTTGATAGGTGTGCGCCAAATAGCACGGTATTGCTTCAAATCTTTCTTAGAAATCAGTCCATTCTGAGCTTTCATTTCATTTACAATATTTGTTGCAGTTTGGCCTTTATAGAAACCATTAGCCTTCTTTTTTAAAATCAACTCCAAGGTATTCGCTAAATCTGTTTGGACTAATAAATCGCCAGCCTTCCATTCTTTTCCCTGCTCTGCTAAGAGGTAATTCTTGCCTGGATTCTCTTTCAAAAATTCCGATCTTTGACGATTCAAGCCCCTTGCTTCCTTTTCCGTTAAGATCAATCCATTTCTAGCTAAATCAACGGCTGGCTGCAATAACATATTCCATGGTAAGCGACCTAATTTATCATGCATTTCTTGCATACCAGCTACAGTTCCAGGAACTCCCACAGAAAAAATACCTGTCATACTTTTACCAGGAATGATATTGCCGTTCGGATCTAAATACATGTCTCTGCTAGCTTCAGAAGGTGCTTTCTCGCGGTAATCCAATGCCATCGCATTTCCTGATTTATCGCGATAAACCAGAAATCCTCCTCCACCAATATTTCCTGCTGATGGATGGCAAACAGCTAAAGCAAAATTAACAGCCACTGCTGCATCGATTGCATTCCCCCCCTTTTTCAAAATTGCCAAACCAATTTCAGAAGCTGCTGGATGGGTCGAAACCACCATACCGTTCTTTCCTTCAATTAAAGGCTTTTGAATACTTTGGGCGATAACAGAAAAAGACAGGAGAACGAGAATGAAATACTTAGCCATTTTAATTTTATTTAGAAATGAAATGACAAATTAATAGAATCCTATGATTTACTAACATTGCGATAATAAAAATATAATTTAACTTTGTGATTATTTAAAGATTTTTTCAATAAAACGTATACTAACAGTGGATATTTTCGAGAAGGTAGCAAATAACATGGGGCCGATTGGTGCTCACGCCCATTATTCCCACCATTATTTTTCATTCCCAAAATTAACAGGAGAATTAGGCCCCAAAATGACTTTCATGGGCAAAGAAATGTTAAACTGGTCTCTTAATAACTATTTAGGACTAGCAAATCATCCTGAAGTTAGAAAAGCAGACGCTGATGCCACTGCAAAATACGGTTTAGCTTACCCAATGGGCGCACGTATGATGTCTGGTAATACAGATGAGCACGAAGAATTCGAACGTCAATTAGCAGAATTTGTAGGAAAAGAAGATGCCTTCTTATTGAATTATGGCTACCAAGGAGTGATGTCTTTAGTAGAATGCATGGTAGATCACAAGGATGTCATCGTTTATGATGCTGAATCACATGCTTGTTTAATTGATGGTATTCGCCTACACAAGGCTAAAATGGGCCAATACTATAAGTTCAATCACAATGATATGGATTCATTGCGTAAAAACTTAGAGCGCGCAACTAAAATCACGAATGAAACAGGTGGTGGTATTTTAGTCATCACAGAAGGTGTTTTCGGTATGTCTGGAAAAGTAGGCTCACTAGATAAGATCGTGGAAATGAAAAAAGATTTCAATTTCAGATTGCTAGTAGATGATGCGCACGGCTTTGGAACGATGGGAGATAATGGAAAAGGCGTAGGCGAATATCTAAATTGCACAGACGGTATTGACTTATACTTCTCTACATTTGCCAAGTCAATGGCAGCCATTGGTGCATTTGTTGCTGCTCCTAAGAATATCGTCATGTATTTAAAATACAATATGCGTTCTCAAACCTATGCAAAAGCGTTACCTATGCCTTTCGTCATCGGTGGCATGAAGCGTTTAGAATTGATTAAAAGACACCCAGAATTAAGAGCAAAATTATGGGAAAATGTCCGTGCGCTTCAAAAGGGATTAAAAGAAAAAGGATTTGACATTGGTGAAACACAATCCCCAGTAACGCCGGTATTCTTACATGGTGATTATGACATCGCAGCTGTTACTAAATTGGTTCGTGACCTACGTGAAAACATGGGTATCTTCTGTAGTATCGTTGTATATCCGGTTGTTCCTAAGGGTCAAATCATGTTAAGAATCATTCCAACATCATCGCACACTTTAGCAGATATTGAATACACTTGCGATTGTTTTGCTGAAGTTCAGAAAAGATTGAAATCTGGCTACTATGCGCAATAATTGATTGATTAAACGGTAATTTTGGTGGAAATTGTATTTTTTTGCATTTTTTTTCTGTTTTTTCTTGATATAAATTTGCACAGAACAAGTTTTTTACTAAATTTCGCTTATTAAAGCTCATTTAAGGGCATAAAGACAATCTAATATTATTTACACAACCTAAAAAACAAATTATCATGAGTAGATTTGCACAAGTAAAAGACTTAGTTTTATCTTTAGAAGGAGATTTCGAAAAATTCTATGATAAAGGAAATCAAGCAGCTGGTACTCGCGTAAGAGGTGGTTTACAGCAATTGAAGACTTTAGCACAAGAAATTCGTACTGAAGTTCAAAACAAGAAAAACTCAGGAAAATAATTTTCCCCTCTTTGATAAAGAAAGCCCGATCAATATCGGGCTTTTTTTATGCTAAAAAAGTTCTGCGTGCATAGCAGATGCCATACCATCCATCATTATCTTTCCTCTTTCTAATTCAAACACCTGAGTTGAAATCTCTGCCGTGTGCTTTAAAGGATTCGTACTTAAAATTTCAAAGGTAGCCTTATAGGTGGTTCCTACATATAAGGGGCGCTTAAATTCAGATACCTGTTTTAAGTAGACACTTCCCTCACCTGGAAACTCCATACCCATTACACGCGAAAAAACACTTGCAATTAAAGCGCCATGAATGATGGGTTTTTTAAATGGCGTTGTTGCTGCATATGCTTCATCCCAATGCAGAGGATTGAAATCACCTGATATTTTACAGAAATCATTGACTTGTTCCTGTGTAAATGAGAATTCGATCTCATACGAGTTTCCTACTTCCAACATAGATTGATCATTTTTTGTAAAATTAAACCAAAATTTGATTCTATTTTTGTGCAAATTTAAAATAAACCCATGATTCATTTTATTCTAAACCCAAACGCAGGAACTAATTCTCTGCAAAAAAGGGAACGAATAGTAAAGACTCTGCAGGCTATCCCTGATGCAAAGATTTGGCAGACAGAGCGAATGAACCATGCGCCAGAATTAACTCGAAAAGCGCTATCAGAAGGAGCCACAAAAATTATTGTTATCGGAGGCGATGGTACGATAAATGAGGTTGCCTCAACACTATTGCATACTTCTATCCCCCTGGGTATTATTCCAATGGGATCAGGAAATGGATTAGCCCGTCATTTAGGAATTCCACTAGAATTCAATAAAGCGCTTAAAAAAGCCTTAGATGGAACATCGATTACAATAGATTCAGGGAAATGGAATGATCGCTCTTTTTTTTGTACAGCGGGGATAGGATTTGACGCATTTGTTGCTGAACATTTTGCCAAAAGAGCTAAAAGAGGCTTTCTTAATTACATCTACTCCACATTAGTTTCCCTTAGAAAATACCAGGCGATTCAAATCGATGAAATAGGGCCAGTATTTTCGTTCACAATTGCGAATGCAAACCAGTTTGGCAATAATGCATTTATATCTCCTGAATCAGACTTACAAGATGGGCTTTTAGAGATAATACAGATAAAACCAGGCTCAATTTGGTCAATCGCCAATCTTGGAATAAGTCTATTTCAAAAAAAACTACCTTTTCATCCATTAGTCAGGATTTCAACTGTTAAATCTCTTTGCATTCAAGTTAATGAAGGCATCCCATTTCACTTAGATGGTGAAAGTTTTACACTCGAGAAGAGTACGATTGACATATCGATTCTACCCGCTTCACTAGTAGTGGTAAAATAATTTTCTTATACTTTTTCAAGTAAAAGAATGATTTAAGTACACTTAATTTGAACAATTTTTAGAACCAAATTTTTAGACCATTTTTTTCGAAAAAAAACTGGATTTATTTTTGTTTTCAAATTTGGAACGACATCTTATTTTACTATTTTTGTCTCCCCGCTTAAGAAAAAACGAATCGTTTTTTTAGTTAAGAACCAGTAGCAACTTTTAAATTTATTTACAAGGCAAATTCCTTAAAAATCTGCCCTGAGAAGTATCATACCAATATTTTAAATGCAAATCGAAGTAAGAGATTTATGGAACCAGTGCTTGAATATCATCAAAAATGATATATCAGAACAGAGTTTCGCGACTTGGTTTGCTCCCATCGTTCCTCTTAAATTCCAGAATAACACATTATTGATTCAAGTGCCTTCTCAATTCTTCTACGAATGGCTGGAAGAGAAGCATGTTTCAGACTTGAGAAAGGCAATTGACCTAACTATCGGACGTCAAGGAATGTTAGAGTATTCAATCGTCATCGATAAGGGTGATCGCAAGAATCCACCGATTACTTTTAATCTCCCACCCACGAATCAAGGTCAAACTAGCACAGATAAAGGAAGTAATTTCCCTAATCCAGCTAGAAGCCCTTTTGAACTAAAAAATTTAGATTCCTTAGAATTAGATTCTTATTTAATTCCAAAATATACCTTTGATAAATTTATCGAAGGAGATTGCAATCGTTTAGGACGTGCAGCAGGTATGGCAGTAGCCAATAAGCCTGGTTTGACGGCCTTTAATCCGCTCATGATTTATGGCGGTGTGGGATTAGGTAAGACTCACTTAATTCAGGCTATTGGGAATCAAATTAAAGATGCCTTTCCAGAGAAATTTGTGCTATACGTTTCTACAGAAAAATTCACAAATCAATTTGTGAATGCTATTAGAAATAATTCGATAGAGGCATTTACTAACTTCTATTTACAAGTAGATGTATTGATTATTGATGATGTTCAATTCCTATCTGGAAAAGAAAAGACACAAGAGACTTTCTTTAACATCTTTAATCATTTACACCAATCAGGAAAACAAATCATTCTATCTTCAGACCGAGCACCACGGGATTTAGCTGGAATGGAAGATCGTCTCTTATCTCGCTTTAAGTGGGGATTAACGGCTGATCTACAACAACCAGATTTTGAGACCAGAATTGCCATTATTCAAAAGAAATTGCAGGAAGATGGTATTCAAATAGATTTTGATGTATTAGAATATTTAGCACACTCCATTCAAACGAACATACGTGAATTAGAGGGTGTAATCATCTCCTTAATGGCACAAGCGTCATTAACTCGTAAAGAAATCGATTTAGAATTAGCAAAGTCTACCTTAAAAAGCATTGTTAACGAGCAAGAGAAAGAATTAAGCGTAGAGAGTATCTTAGATGTGGTCACCAATCATTTTGATGTTGATCTAGACACTTTGAGAGGTAAATGTCGCAAAAAGGAAAACGTATTCCCGCGTCAAATTGCCATGTACATGTTAAAAGAACTTACTAATCTTCCTTTGAAGTCGATTGGCTACCATTTTGGCGGAAGAGATCACAGTACTGTCATTCACGCAGTGCAAGCCGTTTCGGAGGCTATGGAAACAGATA